>CALAZI010000036.1 GCA_937895955.1 uncultured Alphaproteobacteria bacterium
CGGGAACATCGATCGGGGGGGCGGGCTTCGGATTCGCGCCCGGCGAAGCCGGGCTTGAACGCATCCCGCAGCTTGGCCGCGTGATCATCGGCGATCGCGTTGAAATCGGCGCGAATGTCTGCGTCGACCGGGGCATGCTCGGCGATACGACGATCGGGTCGCGAGTGAAAATCGACAATATCGTTCAAATCGCCCACAATGTTCGTATCGGCGATGATTGCGTCCTGACTTCGATGGTCGGGATTGCGGGCAGCGTCTCGATCGGCTCTCGCGTCTTGATCGGCGGTCATGCGGGTATTGCCGATCACCTCACAATCGGCGATGACGCGCGTATTGCGGCGAAGGGCGGCGTCATTTGCGACGTGCCGGCGGGCGAGACCTGGGGCGGATACCCGGCTCGGCCGATAAAGACATGGTTGAGAGAGGCGGCGACGCTGGCGCGCGCCGCACGGAAAAAGAAAGCGGCCGACGATGACCGTTGAACCCGGCAAAAGCGTCCTTGAAATCGACGATCTGTTGAAGATTTTGCCGCATCGCTACCCGATGCTGATGATCGACCGACTGATCGACATTAAGCCCGGCGAAAGCGCGATCGGCGTCAAGAACGTTTCCTATAATGAAGAGTTCTTTCAGGGGCATTTTCCGCAAAAGCCGATCATGCCGGGCGTTCTTATCATCGAGGCGATGGCGCAGGCCGCCGCCGCCTATACGTCCTACACGGAAAATCTCGACGCTGAAGGCAAGATCGTTCTCTTCATGGGGGTCGACAAGGCGCGTTTCAGAAAGCCTGTCATTCCGGGCGATCAGCTTATGATCAAGGTGTCGACCGTGCAGCGCCGCGCGCCGGTCTGGCGCTTTGAAGGCGAGGCGACAGTGAACGGCAAGCTGGTGGCCGAGGCGACATTCGCCGCCATGCTGGCTCAGATGGCTTGATCGCGCGGAGAGGCGAGCGACACACGCATGCGCATTCATCCAACCGCGATCGTCGAAGAGGGCGCATGTCTCGGCGAGGGCGTCTCGATCGGACCCTATTGCCGCGTAGGCTCTGCTGTCTCGCTTGGCGCCGGCGTTGAATTGAAATCGCATGTCGTCATCGACGGCCGCACGGAAATCGGCGCGCGCACGGTCATCCACCCCTTCGCCGTTCTCGGCGGGCCGCCGCAGCATTTGGGTTTTCGCGGCGAGGATACGCGGTTGAAAGTCGGCGCAGACTGCATTCTGCGCGAACATGCGACGCTCAATCTCGGAACCGTCGCGGGCCGCAGCGAGACGGTCATCGGCGACAAGTGCTTCCTGATGACCGGCGCGCATGTGGCGCATGACTGCATTGTCGGCTCGAACGTCATCTTCGCCAATAACGCTACGCTCGGCGGACATGTCGTCGTCGGCGACCATGTCTTTCTCGGCGGGCTTTGCGCCATCCATCAGTTCTGCCGCATCGGCTCATACGCCTTTATCGGCGGATGCGCGGCCGTGCCGACAGACGTCATCCCTTACGCCTCGGCGACCGGCAATCATGCGCAATTGTCAGGCCTCAATATTGTCGGCATGAAGCGGCGCGGCATGTCGCGCGCCGCCATACATGATCTGCGCGCCGCTTACCGGATGCTGTTTTCTGACGATGCGTCGTTTCAGGAACGGCTTGACGCCGTCGAAATCAAATACGCGCAGAGCGACGAGGTGATGCGCGTCGTCAACTTCATCAAAGAGGACACGCGCCGCCCCCTGATGGCGCCGCCGCGAAAGCAATGGCCCGCTGGCGAAAACTCGGCATAATCGCAGGCGCAGGCGCGTTGCCGCTGAAAATCGCGCAGTCCGCAGCGACGCCGGAGGGCGGTCCCTATGTGATCCGGCTGAGCGGGATTGCGGACCTGGACTTCGCCGGTTTCAGCGGCGCTGAATGCGGCATTGCGGAAGTCGGCAGGATCATCCGCAGCCTGAAGGATGCGCATTGCGACGCGGTCACTCTCGCCGGCGTCGTCAGAAGGCCGGACTTTGCAAACCTCAAACCCGATTGGCGCGGCGCGGCGCTCTTGCCGCGCGTCATCGCGGCGGCGGCGAAGGGGGATGGCGCGCTTTTAAGCGTCATCGTGGAAACGCTGGAGGCTGAAGGGCTGCTCGTCATCGGCGCCGAAGAAGTTTTCGGCGATCTCGTCGCGCCTGAAGGCGCTATGACCGCGCTCTCGCCGACAGCCGAAAATTGGACTGACATCAAAAAGGCGGCGGCGATCATCGCGGCCCTCGGCCCATTCGATATCGGGCAGGCGGCGGTTGTCGCATCAGGGCATACGCTCGGCGTCGAGGCGGCGGAAGGAACGGACGCGCTCCTTGAACGCTGCGCGGCGCTGCCGGCGTCAGCGCGCGGCGGCGAAAGGCGAAACGGCGTTCTCGTCAAGCGCCCGAAGCCGGGGCAGGAATTGCGCGTCGATCTGCCGACCATCGGCGTCGAAACCGTACGCCGCGTTGACGCCGCCGGCCTCGCGGGCATCGCTGTGGAAGCGGGGTTCGCCTTGATGATCGATCGCGAGGCGCTCATTCGCGAAGCCGATGCGCGCGGGATTTTCGTTTACGGGTTCAGCGCCGAGGAGGCCGCATCCCGGTGACCGGCGGACCGCTCAAAATCCTGCTTGCGGCCGTTGAGCCGTCAGCGGATTCAATCGGGGCGAGTTTCATGCGCGAACTGAAAGCGCTTTCGCCCGGCGTTTCGCTGTTTGGCTGCGGCGGCCCTGAAATGGCGCGTGCTGGGCTGAAAAGCCTGTTTCCGATCGACGCATTTTCCGTGATGGGCGCGACAGATGTGTTGCGCGTTGCGCCGCTGGCGATGCGTCGGGCCCGCGAACTCGCCGAAAAAGCCGCCGCCGAGCGGGCCGATATCGCCGTTTTTATCGACGGCTGGGCGTTTTCACGGCTTTGCGCGACGCGGCTTCGCAAGGCCTCGCCGCTGACGACGGCGATCAAGCTTGTCGCGCCGCAAGTCTGGGCGTCGCGGCCCGGGCGGGTCAAATTCGTGCGCAAATATTTCGACGGCGTGCTCGCCCTGTTGCCGTTTGAACCGGATTGGTTCTTGCGCGCCGGCGTGCGCGCCGAGTTCGTCGGCAATCCGAATTTTCAGGCGGCGTGGAACGCGCGCGGCAATGCGCCGGCGTTTCGCGCGCGGCACGGTCTAGGCGAAGCGCCTTTGCTCGCCGTTCTTCTGGGCAGCCGAAAAAGAGAAGTCTCGCGGCTTGCAAAACCGTTCGGCGAGGCTGTCGCCTATCTCGGGCGTGAGATTCCCGACCTGCGCATCGTCCTGCCGATGGCGGAGAGCGTCGCGCCGATGGTCGAGAAAATAGCCGCGACTTGGCCGGGCGATCCTATTCTCGTTAACGCTGTTCAAAAATACGATGCGATGGCGGCCGCCAATGTCGGCCTGACCGCGTCCGGGACGGCGTCAACGGAACTTGCGATCAACAAGACGCCGATGGTCGTCGCCTACAGGGTTGATCCGCTCACCGCTTTTTGGGCGAGGCGCGTGAAGACGACGCCTTACGCCTCCATCATCAATGTCGCCGCGGACCGGTATGTCATCCCGGAATTCATTCAGGAAAATTGCGACGGGCGTCTCATCGCCTCGGCGTTGCTTGACCTCTTTGAGGAGCCGGCCGCCTATGTCGATCAGGCTGAGGCGTTTGACGTCATCTTGAAAGAGCTTGGCGTCGACGGCGCCGCTGCGGCGCGGCTCGCCGCGGAAAAAACGCTCGAATGGGCGAAACTCGGTCGCCTGAGGGCGCTCCCGACCCGGCGTTAAGGTCCAGAAATGACGCAGGGTTAAGGCGCATTTTTTGCTTCAAACGGCCTAGAGTGCAGTCTGGGCGCATCGCGTCAGGCTAGCGTCCGTCTTTTCGAGGTTAACGTCATGCGCGTTTTCGCCGCCATCGCCGCCGCTTTTTTTGTCCTCAACGCGGAGGCTTTCGCCGCGCAATTCACAGCCTCGAAGGTCGTCTTTCGGGATGTGACCGGCGAAGTGCGCATCACGACGAC
>CALAZI010000037.1 GCA_937895955.1 uncultured Alphaproteobacteria bacterium
TTCGCGATCTTCATCACCTTGCGGACTTTTTCGAGCGGCATCGAAAGCTTTTCGGCCAGCTCTTCCGGCGTCGGCTCGCGGCCGATTTCGTGCAGCATCTGGCGCGAGGTGCGGACGATCTTGTTGATCGTCTCGATCATGTGCACCGGAATGCGGATCGTCCGCGCCTGATCGGCGATCGAGCGGGTGATCGCCTGCCTGATCCACCATGTCGCGTAGGTCGAGAATTTATAACCGCGGCGATATTCGAATTTATCGACCGCCTTCATCAGGCCGATATTGCCTTCCTGAATGAGGTCGAGGAATTGCAGGCCGCGATTGGTGTATTTCTTCGCGATCGAGATGACGAGGCGGAGGTTCGCCTCGACCATTTCCTTCTTCGCGATGCGCGCCTCGCGCTCGCCTTTCTGCACCGTCTGGACGATGCGGCGGAAATCCTTGACCGTGAGGCCCGTCTCGGTCGCGAGTTTGCCGATTTCCTCGCGCAGGACGGTGATCTGTTTCTCTCCCTTGGTCGTGAAGACCTTCCAGCCCTTGGTCGTCTTTTCCGCCATGCGCTCAAGCCAGTCGGGATCAAGCTCGTGGCCGAGATATTCGTTGAGAAACTCACGCCGGTTGACGCCGTAATTGTCGGCGAGACGGACGAGCTTTCCTTCAAGCGCCATCAGGCGGCGGTTGATGTCGTAAAGCTGCTCGACCAGCGCCTCGATGCGCTGATTGTTAAGACGCACCGAGCGAACGCGCTCGACGATGTCCTTTTGCAGCTTCTTGAAGCGCTTGCCCTGCGAGGATGAAAGCTCGGAGCCCTTCAGCTCCTCCTCGATCATGATGTCCTGAAGACGGCGGAGTTTCTTGTAGTCTTCCGAAATCGCGTCGAACGTCTCCATGACGCCGTCGCGAAGCTCGGCCTCCATCGCCGAGAGCGACAGGGCGCCCTCATCGAATTCGTCCTCGTCCTCGTTGTCACCGCCCTCGCCCGCGCCGCTTTCAAGCTTTTCCGCTTCCTCGCGCTGGACGCGCGCGGCGATTTCCGGCTGCGTCATGTCGGGGCGCGCTTCCGGCCCGCCGCCATAGGTCGCGTCGAGGTCGATAATGTCGCGCAGAAGAACGCGCCCGTCGCGCAATTCGTCGCGCCAGACGGTGATCGCTTCAAAGGTCAGCGACGATTCGCAAAGCGCGCGGATCATCGTCTCGCGCCCCGCTTCGATGCGCTTGGCGATTGCGATCTCGCCCTCGCGCGAGAGCAGTTCGACCGATCCCATCTCGCGCAGATACATGCGAACGGGATCGTCCGTGCGATCGGCGGACGAAGACGTGTTGCCGGTCGTTACGCTTTTTTCTTCTTTCTTGGCGATCGCGCGCGAGGGCGCTTCTTCTTCCTCGTCGCCGCCGTCGTCTGAAGAGCCGGCGTCACGATCTTCATCTTCCTCGTCATCCTCAACGACATTGATGCCCATCTCGGAAAGCTGGGCCATCACGTCCTCGATCTGCTCGGAGGAAAACTCCGCCGAGGGAAGGATCGAATTCAGTTCGTCATAGGTGACATAGCCGCGCGCTTTCGCGCCCTTGATCAGTTTCTTGACCTCGGCATCGGTCAAGTCGAGGATCGGCCCGTCCGACTGCTGCTCGGTTTCGGGCGCTTCCTTTTCGGCCTTTTTCGCCATTCGCTGCTCGCTTTTCCATTCGGCGCCGCCGCGCCGTTAATCCTTGAAGGGTTTGCGCACGCGATTTTTCGCGATCACGCTCGCCCGCATTGTTTCCAGTCGCTTTTCAACGTCCGCCGACTTCGCCTCGCCTTCGTCGTCCCGGCGTTTGCCGGCGTCGCCCGAATTACGCAGTTCCTCTCGCGCCAAAATCGCGGCTTTCCAGCCTTCTTCTCCATCGGATGACATCTGAGATGCCGAAGCCGCCACCTCCCGCATCGCCGATGTGGCGAGCAGGTGGTGACGCAGGGCGTCCTTCCAGCCCCAATTCGCGTCGTCCAACTCAGCGCCCGGCCTTAGGAATCTTTGAATAATCAGCGTCTCGTCAGTGAGAATGCGCTGCAATGTTCCGGCCGCGGGCGTTTGGTGCAGATGAGCCTTGAGCCCTTCGCTGTCAAGGGCCGGATCGGCGAGATGAGCGCCCAAAATATGGGACAAAAGCTCGTCGAGATCGGGATTTTCGATCTGGAGGCTCAAAACCGCCTCTTCCTGCTGGGAAATAACGCCCGGATGGTTGACGAGGCCGAGAATGAGCGTGCCGCCGCGGCGGAACGGGCTCAGCTCGGTTTGCTTCTGCCTGAGGCCCGGCAGAGGCCGCGCCTCATGGAAAAGCCGCTCTGATTCGGTCTGGAAGCGTCGGCGACGGGCGAACCCGGCCGCGCTTCGGGGGATCGGCGCGGCGGTCTCGCCGGAGCGGACCGGCGCGAAGAAATCGCGCAGGCGATTGGCGAATTCGACGCCATAGGCCTGGCGGACGTCCCTGTCGGCGATCCCCTTGATCAGCGTTCGCAGGCGCGCGCGGAGCGCCGCGCGCCGTTCCGGCGTGTCGAGCGGCGCGGCTTCCGTCTCCCGCCGCCAGAGGATGTCGGCGAGCGAGCGGCGCTCGCCGAGGATGCGCTCAAAGCCCGCGGCGCCTTCCGCGCGGACAAGATCGTCCGGGTCCTGACCTTTCGGCATCAGCGCGAAGGTCAGCGACTTGCCGGGCTTCAACAGCGGCAGCGCGCGATCGACGGAGCGATAGGCGGCGGCGAGCCCCGCGCTGTCGCCGTCAAAGCAAAGAACAGGCTCGTCGGACTGGCGCCAGAGCAGCGCCAGCTGGTTCTCGGTCAGCGCCGTGCCGAGCGGCGCGACGGCGGTCTTGAACCCCGCGCCCCAGAGCGCGATGACGTCCATATAGCCTTCGCAAACGATAAGCGGCTTGTCCGATTTGACCGCCGCCTCGCGCGCCGCCGCGTAATTGTAGAGAACGTCGCCCTTGTGGAAGAGTTTCGTCTCGGGCGAGTTCAGATATTTCGCGCGGGCGTCGGCGTCGAGCGCGCGGCCGCCAAAGGCGATGACGGCGTTTCGCGCGCCCAAAATCGGAAACATCACGCGATTGCGGAAACGATCATAGGACGCGCCGCCGTCTTCCGGCTTGATGATGAGGCCGGCGTCAATGAGCGTCTGCTCGGCGAAACCCTTGTTGATGAGGTAATCTTTCAGCGCCGTGCGCTCGGACGGCGCAAAGCCCATTCGAAACGTCTCGATCTGCTCTTCGCTGATCTGCCGGCCTTTGAGATAATCCGTCGCCTGACGGCCGGGCGCGCGGCGCAGCATCGACTGAAAGAAAACCGTCGCCGCTTCGCAGGCTTCGACGAGCCCCTTTCTCAACTCCGCGTCCTCAGCCGCCTCGGGACTTGATTTCGGCAGCTCCATCCCCGCTTCGGCCGCCAGCAGCTCAACCGCTTCGGGGAATGTCAGCCCCTTCGTCTCCATCAGGAACTTGATGATGTCGCCATGCTGGCCGGTCGAGAAGCAATGATAGGACTGGCGATTGTCGTCGACGGAAAAGGACGGCGTCTTTTCTTTCTTGAACGGCGACAGGCCCCAATAGGCGTTGCCGCGCTTTTGCAGTTTCACGCTCCGCCCGACGACATCCGACACGCGAATGCGCGCGCGCAGTTCATCAAGGAATTCCGGCGTGAAACGGGGCATGGACGAGAGTGATAGCGAAGTATCGAAATCGAATGAAGCGACAGCTTCCCCCACCCTCTGTCACGCCGGGGCGGCCGAAGGCTGAACCGGGAATCCCTTGCCAGCGCTTCGGTGGATTCCGGGGCGCGGCGCGCCGCGCCCCGGAATGACATAGGAAATGGGACTGGCGCCCTAGCCCAGCGCCTTTTTCATCGCGGCGCCGGCCTTGGCGAAATCCATCGCGCCGGCGTGGCGTTCTTTCAGCGCCGCCATGCATTTGCCCATGTCTTTCAGGCCCGAAGCGTCAAGTTCGGCGATGACGCCTTTGACGGCGGCGTCGATTTCCGCCTCGTTCATCTGCCGGG
>CALAZI010000038.1 GCA_937895955.1 uncultured Alphaproteobacteria bacterium
ACCCTCCCGGACGGCTGCGCCGTCCGACCTCCCTTTTCAAGGGAGGTGAATGTTTGGAACGCCAATCCTCCCCCTCCCTTGGAACGGGAGGGCCGGGGAGGGTTCAAGGCCGCCAATCCTCTCCGCATTTGCCTCGCGCCGAACAGGCTCTATACGTCCGCCCCCTTGCATTCGCCGGCGGGGCCTGTATGAAGCGCCCCGCGCGACCGGCTTTGGCCGGGCGCATCCTGTCCAAGACTGCAGGTGTCCTAAGGGACTTAAATCTCCTGCATAGACGGAAGCCAAAGGATCTCCGGTTCCTCCGGACCGATCCGATTGACCTTCTGGGGCAGGCTCCGGCGCTGATGGCGCGGAGCCCGATGGGTTCCTCTCTTTCAGCGCAGTTGAGTTCCCGCTTTCGCAAGAAAGCGGGGGAAGACGTTCCAGGGCGCGGTGTCCTGGGATGAATGGCCAAGGAAGGGATAAAGTCCAATGGACAGAACCCAGAAGGCGGATCAGATCGAGTGGATCGGCAAGGTGTTCGACCAGAACGCCGTTGTCGTGGTCGCCAATAGCGGCCTTTCGGTCGCCCAAATGACAGAGCTGCGCGGCGAACTTCGCAAAGCGGGCGCGAACATGAAGGTGGTCAAAAACCGTCTCGCGAAGATCGCCATTTCCGGAAAACCGGCCACGAAAATCGCTGATCTTTTCAAGGGACCAACGGCGATCGCGTTCTCTGAGGACCCGGTCGCCGCGGCGAAAGTCGTCGACGCCTACGCCAAGAAAAACGACAAGCTGGTCGTGCTCGGCGGCGCGATGGGTGAGGAAGTCATGGACGCCGCAGGCGTCAAGGCGCTCGCCTCCATGCCGTCGCGTGAAGAACTTCTAGGCATCATCGTTCAGACGATCATGTCGCCGGCGGCGAACCTTGTCGGCGCGATCACGGCTCCGGGCGCTCAGCTCGCGGGCATCGTCGAGACGCTTGAGAAAAGAGAAGCGGCCTAGTCGCCGGATTGAATTCCATTAACGAGGAACTGAAAAATGACTGACCTGAACAAACTCGCCGAAGAGCTCGTCGGCCTCACGCTTCTGCAGGCGGCTGAGCTGAAAACCATCCTGAAGGACAAATACGGCATCGAGCCGGCTGCGGGCGCGGTTGCGGTCGCCATGCCGGGCGCCGGCGGCGCGGGCGCTGCGGCGGCCGAAGAGAAGACGGAATTCAACGTCGTTCTCGTCGATGCGGGCGCCAAGAAGATCGAGGTGATCAAGGAAGTTCGCGCGATCACCGGCCTTGGCCTCAAGGAAGCCAAGGACCTCGTCGAAGCCGGCGGCAAGACGGTCAAGGAAGCCGTCGCCAAGGCCGAGGCTGAGGAAATCAAGAAGAAGCTCGAAGCGGCAGGCGCCAAAGTCGAGCTTAAATAGGCCGGACGTCTGTTCGCCTGTCCGGGTCTTGAAAACGGCCGCATGGCCGCCGAGATCCGGTCAGGCCGGTCGGCGTTCCGCAAGGTCCGCCCCGAAATCGGTCGAGATTTTTCTTGACAAATCGCGATTTCGGGGTTGCGGGCCTTGGCGGGCGCGCCTATTAACTCCGTTCGCCGACGCCGGGCCCCCGGCGGCGGCGGCAGGCGATGCGGCGACGTGCTTCGGAAAATCGAGAACTGACAATTTAACTGCCTGAACGCCCCCGGGCGCAATTGAGCGTCCGCATGGGGTGTTTTCGCGTATTCGCGCCAGCGTCGAGCGGCTGGACGGCGTTTGCGCGGGACAGGCGGCCCCGTGCGAGGAAAAGATGGCGCAATCCTTCGTTGAAAAGAAACGTATTCGTAAAAGCTTCGGCCGCATCGGCGATGCCGCGCCGATGCCGAACCTCATTCAGGTTCAAAAGGATTCCTACGAGCAGTTTCTTCAGCGTCATGTGAAGCCGGCCGACCGGCTCAATGAAGGCCTTGAGGCGGTGTTCCGCTCGGTCTTCCCGATCATGGATTTCACCGAGACCGCGGTCCTTGAATTCGTCTCCTATGAATTCGAAGAGCCGAAATACGACGTCGATGAGTGCCAGCAGCGCGACATCACCTACGCCGCGCCGCTGAAAGTCACGTTGCGTCTCGCCGTGTTCGATGTCGATGAGGAAACCGGAGCGAAGTCGATCCGCGACGTGAAAGAGCAGGAAGTCTACATGGGCGACATCCCGCTCATGACGGACAACGGCACCTTCATCATCAACGGCACCGAGCGCGTCATCGTCTCGCAGATGCACCGTTCGCCGGGCGTCTTCTTCGATCACGACCGCGGCAAGACCCATTCCTCGGGCAAGCTGCTGTTCGCCGCGCGCATCATTCCCTATCGCGGCTCGTGGCTTGATTTCGAATTCGACGCCAAGGACATCGTCAATGTCCGCATCGACCGCCGCCGCAAGCTGCCGGCGACGACGCTGCTCTATGCGCTCGGCATGGATCAGGAGGAGATTCTCGACGCATTCTTCGACCGCGTGCCGCACAAGCGCGTGAAAGAGGGATGGACGATGCCGTTCCGCGCCGAGCGCGTGAGGGGCGTCAAGCTTGAGCGCGATCTTATCGACGCCAAGACCGGCAAGGCCGTCGCCGAAGCCGGCAAGAAGCTTTCGGCGAAAGCCGCGCGCGATCTCGCGTCGGGCGGGCTGAAGGATCTTCTTCTCTCTGATGAGGAGATGGTCGGCCGCTATTTCGCGTCCGACCTCGTCAACTTCGAGAGCGGCGAGATCTACGCTGAAGCGGGCGATGAAATTTCCGAGAAGATGCTGGCGACGCTGGAGGAAATCGGCATCGATCAGTTCGACACGATCGACGTCGACCACCTCGTCATCGGCGCCTATATGCGCAACACGCTCTCGGCGGACAAAAACTCGAACCGCGAACAGGCGCTGATCGACATCTACCGCGTCATGCGTCCGGGCGAGCCGCCGACGCTTGAGACCGCGGAGGGTCTTTTCTACGGCCTCTTCTTCGATCCGGAGCGTTACGACCTTTCAGCGGTCGGGCGCGTCAAGATGAACATCCGTCTCGATTTCGCGACGGACGATTCCATACGCACGCTCCGCAAGGAAGACATCCTTAAAGTTCTTCGCACGCTGACCGATCTTCGCGACGGCCGCGGCGAAATCGACGACATCGACAATCTCGGCAACCGCCGCGTCCGCTCGGTCGGCGAGCTGATGGAAAACCAGTACCGCATCGGCCTTCTGCGCATGGAACGCGCGATCAAGGAGCGCATGTCGTCGGCCGAACTCGACACGCTGATGCCGCATGATCTCATCAACGCCAAGCCGGTCGCGGCGGCGGTGAGGGAGTTCTTCGGCTCCTCGCAGCTCTCTCAATTCATGGACCAGACGAACCCGCTGTCGGAGATCACTCACAAGCGCCGTCTTTCAGCGCTCGGGCCGGGCGGTCTGACGCGCGAGCGCGCGGGCTTTGAAGTGCGCGACGTTCACCCGACCCATTACGGCCGGATCTGCCCGATCGAAACGCCGGAAGGTCCGAACATCGGTCTTATCAACTCGCTCGCGACGCACGCGCAGGTCAATAAATACGGCTTCATTGAAAGCCCCTATCGCAAGGTTATCGACGGCCGCGTGACGGACGAGGTCGTCTATCTTTCGGCGATGGAGGAGCAGCGCTACGCGGTCGCGCAGGCGAACGCCGAAATCGACAAGAACGGCAAGCTCGTCAATGAGTTCGTCAACTGCCGCGTCGGCGGCGAGGCGACGCTCGTGCCGCGCGATGAAGTGAAATATATCGACGTGTCGCCGAAGCAGCTTGTTTCGGTCGCGGCCGCGCTCATCCCGTTCCTCGAAAACGATGACGCGAACCGCGCGCTCATGGGTTCGAACATGCAGCGTCAAGCCGTGCCGTTGCTTCAGGCGGAAGCGCCGTTTGTCGGCACGGGCATGGAGTCGATCGTCGCGCGCGATTCCGGCGCCGTCGTCGTCGCCCGCCGTCCGGGCGTCGTCGAACAGGTCGACGCCGAACGCATCGTCGTTCGCGCAACCGAAGAAACCGATCCGACCAAGCCGGGCGTCGACATTTTCAATCTGAGAAAATTCCAGCGCTCGAACCAGTCGACCTGCATCAACCAGCGCCCGCTCGTCAAAATCGGCGACATCGTGCGCGCCGGCGACATCGTCGCCGACGGCCCGTCGACCGATCTCGGCGAGCTTGCGCTCGGCAAGAACGTGCTCGTCGCGTTCATGCCGTGGAACGGCTACAATTTCGAGGACTCGATCCTCATCTCCGAACGCATCGTGCGCGACGACGTCTTCACCTCGATCCATATCGAGGAATTCGAAGTCATGGCGCGCGACACCAAGCTCGGACCGGAAGAGATCACGCGCGACATCCCGAACGTTTCGGAAGAAGCGCTCCGAAATCTCGATGAAGCGGGCATCGTCGCCATCGGCGCCGAGGTCAATCCGGGCGACATCCTCGTCGGCAAGATCACGCCGAAAGGCGAGTCGCCGATGACGCCGGAGGAAAAACTCCTGCGCGCGATCTTCGGCGAGAAGGCGTCCGACGTTCGCGACACGTCGCTGAAACTGCCGCCGGGCGCGTCGGGCACGGTCGTTGAAGTGCGGGTCTTCAACCGCCACGGCGTCGACAAGGATGAGCGCGCCGTCGCCATCGAGCGCGAAGAGATCGAACGTCTCGCCAAGGACCGCGACGACGAACTTGCGATCCTTGAGCGCAACATATTCGGCCGCCTGAAAACCCTGCTTGTCGGCAAGGACGCCGTCTCCGGTCCGAAGGGCATGGAGAAGGGCAAGGTTTCGGAAGAAAAGCTCGACGAGCTTTCAAAAGGCCAGTGGTGGAAGATTGGTCTTTCCGACGAAGCCGCCATGGCGGAAGTTGAAGCGCTCAAGAAGCAGTATGACGAAAGCCGCCAGCGTCTCGAAGCGCGCTTCGACGACAAGGTCGACAAGCTGAAGCGCGGCGACGAGCTGCCGCCGGGCGTCATGAAGACGGTCAAGGTTTTCGTCGCCGTGAAGCGCAAGCTGCAGCCGGGCGACAAGATGGCCGGCCGCCACGGCAACAAAGGCGTCATCTCGAAGATCGCGCCGATCGAGGATATGCCGTTCCTTGAAGACGGCACGGCCGTCGATATCGTCCTCAATCCGCTCGGCGTGCCTTCGCGCATGAATGTCGGGCAGATTCTGGAGACGCACCTTGGCTGGGCCTGCCGCGGTCTCGGCAAGCAGATCGGCGAAGTTCTCGAGCAATGGGATGCCGGAAAGGCGTCGCGCGACGATGTCGCGGCGAAAATCAAGGACGTCTATGGCGACGACCAGATTCTGCCGCGCTCGAATGAAGAGCTGAAGGAGCTGACCGGCAATCTTTCGCGCGGCGTTCCGATCTCGACGCCGGTCTTCGACGGCGTGCGCGAGCCGGACATCGTGAAGATGCTGCAGCGCGCCGGCCTCGAAACGTCGGGCCAGGTCACCCTGTATGACGGCCGCACCGGCGAACAGTTCAAGCGCCAGGTGACGGTGGGCTACAAATATCTGCTGAAGCTCCATCACCTTGTCGACGACAAGATCCACGCGCGCTCGATCGGCCCGTACTCGCTCGTCACGCAGCAGCCTCTGGGCGGCAAGGCCCAGTTCGGCGGCCAGCGCTTCGGCGAAATGGAAGTCTGGGCGCTCGAAGCCTACGGCGCCGCCTACACGCTGCAGGAAATGCTCACGGTCAAGTCGGACGACGTCGCGGGCCGCACGAAAGTGTACGAAGCGATCGTTCGCGGCGACGACAATTTCGAAGCGGGCATTCCGGAAAGCTTCAACGTGCTCGTGAAGGAAATGCGCTCGCTCGGATTGAACGTCGAGCTGCACAACGGGTGATTTGACCATCTGGCGGGCCGCCCGATGCGGCGGCCCGATTGCGTGAATTGGATTTCGACGGCGGCAAGGCCGCCAACTGAAAAGAGGTCTCCATGTCCCAGGAAATGATGAACATCTTCAATCCTGCAGCTCCGCAGGCGACGTTCAATCAGATCCGCATTTCGATCGCGAGCCCGGAGAAAATCCTCTCCTGGTCCTACGGCGAGATCAAAAAGCCGGAAACGATCAACTACCGCACGTTCAAGCCGGAGCGCGACGGCCTTTTCTGCGCGCGCATTTTCGGTCCGGTGAAGGACTATGAATGCCTGTGCGGCAAGTACAAGCGCATGAAATACAAGGGCATCACCTGCGAAAAGTGCGGCGTTGAAGTCACGTTGACGAAAGTCCGCCGCGACCGCATGGGCCATATCGAACTCGCCGCCCCCGTCGCGCATATCTGGTTCCTGAAATCGCTGCCGAGCCGCATTTCGCTGATGCTCGACATGACGCTGAAGGACGTCGAGCGCGTTCTTTATTTCGAACAGTTCATCGTCATCGAGCCCGGCCTGACGCCGCTCGAAAAGCACCAGCTGCTGACGGAAGAGGAATATCTTCAGGCGCAGGAAGAATACGGCGAAGACAGCTTCACCGCCGGCATCGGCGCCGAGGCCATTCGCGAGATCCTCATTTCGCTCAATCTTGAAGCGATCGCCGAACAGCTGCGCGTTGAGATCGCCGAGTCGACGTCGGAACTGAAGCCGAAGAAACTCGCGAAGCGCCTGAAGCTGATCAATGCGTTTCTTGAATCCGGCAACCGTCCGGAATGGATGATCCTGACGGTCGTTCCGGTCATTCCGCCGGAACTGCGGCCGCTCGTGCCGCTCGACGGCGGCCGTTTCGCGACGTCCGACCTTAACGACCTTTATCGCCGCGTCATCAACCGCAACAACCGGTTGAAGCGCCTCATCGAGCTTCGCGCGCCGGACATCATCGTGCGCAACGAAAAGCGAATGCTGCAGGAAGCCGTCGACGCACTCTTTGACAACGGCCGCCGCGGCCGCGTCATCACCGGCACGAACAAACGCCCGTTGAAGTCGCTCTCCGACATGCTGAAAGGCAAGCAGGGCCGCTTCCGCCAGAACCTTCTCGGCAAGCGCGTCGATTATTCCGGCCGTTCGGTCATCGTCGTCGGCCCGGAACTGAAGCTGCATGAATGCGGTCTGCCGAAGAAGATGGCGCTCGAGCTGTTCAAGCCGTTCATCTATTCGCGTCTTGACGCCAAGGGCCTCTCTGCGACGGTCAAGCAGGCGAAGAAGCTTGTTGAGAAAGAGCGCCCCGAAGTCTGGGACATTCTCGACGAGGTCATCCGCGAGCACCCGGTTCTGCTGAACCGCGCGCCGACCTTGCACCGCCTCGGCATTCAGGCGTTCGAACCGAAGCTGATCGAAGGCAAGGCGATCCAGCTGCACCCGCTCGTCTGCACGGCATTCAACGCCGACTTCGACGGCGACCAGATGGCCGTGCACGTTCCGCTTGCGCTTGAGGCGCAGCTTGAAGCGCGCGTTCTCATGATGTCGACGAACAACATCCTGTCGCCGGCGAACGGCAAGCCGATCATCGTGCCGTCGCAGGA
>CALAZI010000039.1 GCA_937895955.1 uncultured Alphaproteobacteria bacterium
TCCTTGAATCAAGTGTCGATTTAGGCGTCAATGAGTTTGTAAACAGGGCCTAGGTCTCTGAGTGCCAAGTTCGATAGGCGCAGACTGATTAGATTGCGAAAGGTGCTTCCGCGCCGATTTTGGCGGACGGATAGAAACCGATTTAGGGCCCAAAGTCGCGTACGCTTTTGTTCTCTATACATCGCTGCAAAAGCAGCATCCGTGATAAAAGGATGGTCGCTCACATGCTTAAGCGCCCTTAGTAGGCGCCGGATTTCCAATGATCGAAGTGATAAACGTTTTTCGCGACTAACCCACTGCACGAAAAGATCACTTTGATTTCCCAACCAGCCAAACATGCCTCACCCCCCGCTAATTGATTACCATTATCACCGAATCGAGGACTGCACCTCAAGCCCCCATACAAACAAGCTGGGCAACGACGGCGGGCATGAGCGTAGATGGCGCTAGGAAGGGAGGAGCCGTTTCGCCCGCCCCTCCATCTCTAGCCGTGCATCCTGATGCGCCTTTCCGCGAGCGACGGCGGTGATGCCCTGGACGAAGTCGAAGACGGAGGCCGGCGGGCGGCCTTCCTCGGCGAGCACGGTTTCGATGATCGCAGCGGTTTCGTTCTTCGAGAAGCCGCGCTTTCTCAGGAAATCGCTGCGGGCCTCGTCGTCACGGGCGACGATCTTCTCGCGCGCCGTCCTGATCGAAGTGATGAAGGGCTGCGGCGAGGAGTTCGCAAACCGCGTCAGCGCGGGCGCGGCCTCGCGCGCGAAGCGGTCGGCGGCGTATTTGGAATGGCGAATGACGATTTTCGGGCGAGCCGTCGGGAAGCTTGCCCGCCTCGATGGGATTCAAATCATCGACGAGGAACAGGAAGACATCGCGGTCGGAGGCGTAAAGCGTCGTCGACTCGCGGCTTACCTCCGCATTCGGATTGTATATGCCGGTTCGCCAGTCGAGGACGCCGGGGATCTTCCAGCGGGTGTCGCCGGTTCCGCCGCCGGCGATCTTCATGACCGCCGAGACGAGCTCGTGGTCATAGATGCGGCCGTAGTCAGGCCCTGTGACGGCGCGCAGCTCCATGCGGCCGTCGTCGGTTTCCAGCGTCTTCACCTGCTCGGCGCGATGGGTCGTCAATCCATATTGCAGATTGATCGCGGCGAGCGGCGCCGGCAGCTGGCGGAGATACGAGGCCGGCGCGCCGACGAGCGAGGCGAGCTGACCGAAACTCCAATGCGTCGGCGCGACCGGCGGCTCCGCGCCCGGCAGAGCGAGCGTCAAGGTCTCCGCATCGTCGCGCGCGGCCTCGACGCGGATCGCGGCGCTCTCAACCGTCCGCGTCCGGCTGCGCTCGGCGCGGGCGCTAATCGATCGATGCAAGTCGGACAATGAAAGAAACCGCTCGTCATCCGGCCGCGAAAACCATTCGGACGAGACGCGACCGACGCGCGACCCGCGCGAGACATCGACCTTGTAGCCGCCCGACGCATCGAGGCGGGCATCCAGAACCTGAAAGGACATGGGAATTCTCCGTGGGCGGGCCGGTCGAAAGACTCTCTCTCAACCCCAAAACCCGTCACGAATATTTCCCCCAACTCTGACCTGAGCGTTGAGCCGGACGAGATCGCAAGATCGTGGCGCGCAATTGGAGCCGCGTTCGCGCCGCTCCGAGCAGCCGCATGGTGCGCGCCCAGTAGGTGAAGCGTGCATCTCGATGCGCTTGGCCGCGCGCGAGCGCTGTTACGCCCTGGTCGACGCCTCATACCGATGCCGGCGACCAGATCTCCCGGCGAACAGCGCTCGATCGCAAGCGCATTTTCGTCGCTTGAGAAGCCGGGCTTCAACACAAACTTCTGCGGTTCCCATTCTCGCGGGTCACGACATGCTTCTGCTGCAATGGAACGCACGCGATGAACGGTTCCGGCGAAGATTTGGCGGGCTGCGCCAACGCCGGCGCCGCCGCAACCACAGCGAAGTCGCCGCCGCATTCGCTGCAGTGCATGACTTTTGCTCAGGAATGGCGCCGGCAGTTGGGAAGCTTCAGCGGCGGACGGGTGCGAACGCTCGCGCGATCCCGCATCGAAGCGATATTGAAAGCGCGAGGGCGAACGTGAACCGAGGAACGCCGCACTCGGCGCCAAGAGCTCATTTCTCTCTTTCGGATGCATGGAACACGACCACCCTCCAGGCGCCGCCCCGCTTCTGATAGAGCTTGGTAAAGTACCAGCTTTCCTCCGCCTGGCGGCCCGCAAAATCGCGGACGCGGTCGATCGCGCCGTTGACGATTGCAAACTTGCCCGTGCATCGCACAGTAAGAACCTCTGAGCGATATTCCTCGAAGCGCACAGGTACCGCTTGCCACATCTTTACCGCGTCTTCCTTGGAGAGCGGCGGCATCCCGGGAATAAAGATCGCAATATCATCAGCCCACACCTGCTTGAGCGCGATGAGATCGCCGCTCCGGTGCGCGTCATTCCATTGCAGCTCCTGCTGCTCGAAAAAGGCGCTTTTCTTGCAGTCCTCAGCGCGTGCGGTCGCGCCAAGCAGGGCCGAAATCAGAAGCGTCAACAAAAGTTTCCTGATCATGCGCGATTCTCCAGATCCGGCGTCGCGCCAGCCGCTAGTCCTCGGCCGTCAAAACGCCGATCGCGGCGAGAAGGCTGAACGTCGCTGATCCTTCATCGCGTCGCGCCGAGGCGAGCGCGACCTGCGCGTC
>CALAZI010000040.1 GCA_937895955.1 uncultured Alphaproteobacteria bacterium
CCGAGGTCGCGGCCGCGGACATTGGCCTGCACGACGACGCGGCGCTTGCCGTTTTCGCGGCTGACCTGGTTGAGGCCTTCGGAAAAGGAAAAGCGCGCAACCTCGCGAAGCGGGATCGAGGCACGGGGCTCGCCTTCCGCTTCGGGAAGCATCACGGGGAGCGCGCCGACGGCGGCGAGATTGTCGCGCAACGCATTCGGCAGCCGCACGACGATGTCGAAACGGCGGTCGCCCTCAAAAACGAGCCCGGCCTCGCGTCCTCCCATAGCGGTGGCGACGGCGTCGGTCACTTCCTCGACAGAGAGCCCATAGCGCGCGATGGCGTCGCGGTCGAAGGCGACATCAAGCGTCGGGAATCCGCCGGTTTGCTCGACCTTCACGTCGGCGGCGCCGCCGATTGTCTGCAGGACGCCGGCGATTTCGGCGGCCGTCGCCGACATCTGGTCGAGATCGTCGCCATAGAGCTTGATCGCGACATCACCCCGCACGCCCGCGATCAATTCGTTGAATCGCATCTGGATCGGCTGCGAGAACTCGTAATTGCTGCCGATGACCGCATCGAGGCGTGCGTCGACTTTTTCGATAAGCGCGGTCTTGGTGAGGCGCTTATCCGGCCATTCCTCGCGCGGCTTCAGGATGATGAAGCCGTCGGAGGCGTTCGGCGGCATCGGATCGGAGGCGACTTCCGCGGTGCCGGTCTTCGAATACATGAAGGCGACCTCGGGGAACTCCTCGACGGCCTTTTCGATTTTCCGCTGGATGTCGACCGATTGCGCCAGCGAGGTCGACGGGATGCGCAGCGCCTGAACCGACATGTCCTGCTCGTCGAGCGTCGGGATGAATTCCTGGCCGAGGCGCGTGAAGGTGAAGCCTGCGAGCGCGAACACGGCGACGGCGGCGCCGATCACCGCGAAGGGCCGGCGGATCGACCAGCGAAGGCTCGGCTCGTAGTAGCGCTTGGCGATGGCGATCGCGGGAACTTCCTTTTCCGCGACCTTGCCGCGGATGAGGATCGCGACCATCGCCGGCACGAAGGTGAGCGAGAGGATGAAGGCGCTCGCGAGGGCCAGCATGAGCGTGATCGCCATCGGCGAGAACATCTTGCCCTCGACGCCGCTGAAGGTGAGGAGCGGCGCGAAGACAAGAAAGATGATGGCCTGCCCGAAGATCGTCGGGCGGATCATCTCTTGCGCAGCGGCGCTGGTTTCCTCAAGCCGCTCCGCCAAGGTCAGCACGCGACCCTCATGGTGCTGGCGTTCGGCGAGCCGCCGGATGCAATTCTCGATGATGATGACCGAGCCGTCGACGATGAGGCCGAAGTCGAGCGCGCCGAGCGACATGAGATTCCCGGAGACGACGAAATAGTTCATGCCTATCGACGTCATCAGCATCGAGAACGGGATGATCAGCGTTGCGATGATGGCGGCGCGGAGATTGCCGAGGATGAGAAAGAGCGCGACGGCGACAAGGATCGCGCCCTCGGTGAGGTTCCGCTCAACGGTCGCGATCGTCGAATTGACGAGCTTCGACCGGTCATAGACGACCGTCGCTTCGACGCCGGGCGGCAGGGTCTTGGCGACCTCGCCCAGCTGCTCGGCTGCGGCGGCCGCGACCGTGCGGCTGTTGCCGCCGGTCAGCATCAGCACCGTGCCGATGACGACTTCCTCGCCGTTCATGCTGGCGGCGCCGGTGCGAAGTTCACCGCCGATCCTCACATGCGCGACGTTTCTGACCGTGACCGGAACGCCTTCGCGCGTCGCGATGACGGCTTCGCTGATTTCCTCGACGGTGCGGATGCGCGCGTCGGCGCGGACGAGGAAGGCCTCGCCCGCCCGCTCGACGAAATTCGCGCCGACTGAAAGATTGGCGCGTTCGAGCGCGTCAGCGAGCTCGGAGAACGAGATGCCGTAAGCGGCGAGACGCGCGGGGTCGGGTTCGACGACGAATTGCTTTTCGTAACCGCCGATCGAGTCGATCCCGGCGACGCCGCCGACGGATCGCATTTGGGGACGCACGATCCAGTCCTGAACGGTGCGGAGATACGCCGAGCGCGAGACGTCGTCCGTCAGCCGCTGGCCTTCGACTGTCAGGAACGAACCGTCGCGCTGCCAGCCTGGCGCGCCGTCGGCGGCGATTTCAGCCTTGTCCTTGAAGCGGATCGCCCACATCAACACTTCGCCGAGGCCGGTCGAGATCGGTCCCATCTGCGGCTCGGCGCCGGCGGGGAGATTCTCGCGCGCTTGACCGAGACGTTCGGCGACCTGTTGGCGCGCGAAATAGACATCGACATCGTCGCGGAAGACCGCCGTCACCTGACTGAAGCCGTTGCGCGAGATCGAGCGCGTGCTTTCAAGGCCGACGATGCCGGAGAGCGCGGTTTCGACCGGATAAGTAACGAGCCGTTCAATGTCGAGCGGTCCAAATTCCGGCGCGACCGTGTTGATCTGCACTTGTTTATTGGTGATGTCCGGCACCGCGTCGATCGGCAGACGGACGATGTTCCAGACGCCGATGGCGGCGATTGCGAGCGTGACGAAAACGGCGGCCCAGCGGGCGCGGACGGCGGTTTCGGAAATGCTTCGGATCATGACTCTTGCTCAACTTTCATCTATCAGTGCTCGGCTTCACCCTTGCCGATTTCGGCTTTGACGAGGAAGGCGTTCTCGGCGACGAGAATCTCGCCCGCTTCAAGCCCGGCGGTCACTTCGACGGCGCCGGCGCCGCTCCTCCCCAGCGACACGGCGCGCGCTTCGAGCGCACCGCCTTCCTGCACGAAGACGACGTTTTTGCCTTCGAGCGACTGGACGGCGTCCGCCGGCGCGACGATCGGCGCCTGCGCTTCGCCGATGACGACGTCGCCGCGGATCGCCATGCCGGGATGAAGCGCCTGTGTGGCTTCAAGCGAAATCGGCACGCGGGCGATGAGGGTTTGGCTGTGCGCGTCGGTGACGGGGAGAACCGAAGCGATCTCGCCCTGATAGCGCGCTTCGCCGTCGAGACCGAGGATTGCGACGGCCTGGCCCGTCCTGACGCGATCGATGTCATGGGTGACGACGTTGAGTTCGGCCTGCAAGCGAGAAAGATCGCCAATCAGGAAAAGGGCGTTCCCCTCTGTCACGTCGCCGACATTGGTCGTCCGCTCAAGGATCGTTCCGGCGATCGGCGCCGTCACCGAATAGGTCTGCAGGCTGTCAGCGCTTTCGACACGCGCCAGTATCTGCCCTCG
>CALAZI010000041.1 GCA_937895955.1 uncultured Alphaproteobacteria bacterium
TCGGAGGCGGCGTGGACGGCGGCTGAGGCCGGCGCGCGCGTCATCCTTCACGAGATGCGTCCCGCGATAATGACCGACGCGCACAAGACCGGCGATTGCGCCGAGCTTGTGTGCTCCAACTCCTTCCGCTCCGACGATGCCGAGACGAATGCGGTCGGATTGCTGCATGAGGAAATGCGGCGCATGGGCTCGCTCATCATGCGATGCGCCGACGCCAATCAGGTGCCGGCGGGCGGCGCCCTCGCCGTCGATCGCGACACGTTTTCCGCCGCCGTGACAAAGGCCCTTCGCGCGCACCCCAATATTTCGTTCGAGTACGGAGAGATCGCCGGACTTCCGCCCGCCGAATGGGAGAATGTCGTTGTCGCAACGGGGCCGTTGACCTCGCCCTCGCTCGCCGCCGCCGTGCGCGAATTGACGGGCGAGGAGAGCCTCGCCTTTTTTGATGCGATCGCGCCGATCGTTCATCGCGAGTCGATCGATTTCTCAATTGCCTGGATGCAATCGCGCTACAACAAGAAGGGCCCCGGCGGCGACGGCGCCGACTACATCAACTGCCCGCTCGACAAGGATCAGTATGCGGCCTTTCACGCCGCGCTGCTCGCCGGGGAAAAGACCGAATTCCGCGAATGGGAAAAATCGACGCCCTATTTCGAGGCGTGCCTTCCCGTCGAGGTGATGGCCGAACGCGGGGTCGATACCTTGCGCTTCGGGCCGATGAAGCCGGTCGGGCTCGACGATCCGCGCACCGGTCGCTGGCCCTACGCCGTCGTGCAATTGCGTCAGGACAATGCGCTCGGAACCCTCTGGAACATGGTCGGCTTCCAGACGAAACTGAAATACGGCGCGCAAGCCGACATCTTTCGCATGATCCCCGGCCTTGAGAAGGCGGAGTTCGCAAGATTGGGCGGCATTCATCGCAACACGTTCCTGAACTCGCCGAAGCTTCTCGACGAAAGGCTTCGCTTGAAAGCGCAGCCGCGCTTGCGTTTCGCGGGGCAAGTGACAGGCGTTGAAGGCTATCTTGAAAGCGCCGCGGTCGGGCTCCTCGCTGGGCGGTTCGCGGCGGGCGATGCGCTTGATCGCCCGGCGAGCACGCCGCCCCGGACGACCGCTTTCGGCGCCCTCCTCGCCCATATTACGGGTGGGCACCTCTCGGACGGGCGTCAGAGCTTTCAGCCGATGAACGTCAATTTCGGTCTCTTTCCGGATATCGCCGAGCCGACCACCGATGCCGACGGGCGGCGCCTCAAAGGCAAGGAACGGGGCCGCGAAAGGAAGCGCGCGCTCTCGCGCCGTGCGCTAGCGGACCTTAATTCGTGGATGAGGAGTGAGCTTCAAGCTGCTGAATAGGTTGAAAAAAGGCCGCGACGGTAAACCGTCGCGGCCCCGCCCGAAATGCGACTTGGGGGAGACTAGCCGCACCTCTGGACCTGTTGAGCGTTGCTGTTCTTTTGACAGTCGCTGAAATGGAGGGAGTGACTTTTAGCTCACTCGTCCTAAAATCCGGGGCTGGCTTTAAGGCCGCTCCCACGCGCCGTCAAGCCGCCTGCGACAAATATTGTTAAAAAGTAACGGAGTGGGTGATGAGAGGCGATGAGGGGCCGACCACGGGGGCGGCGATAAGGGCCCATCTGGCGGAGCTGAACGAAGCGCGGCCAAGCGTCGCGCGCGCCGCCGCCCTGTCGTCAAAAGGCGCGCGAACCCTCGCCCAGATCCTTGAGGCCGCCCGCCGGGTCTTTTTGCGCGAAGGCCATGCCGGCCTTTCCATGCGCAAGGTCGCCGACGAGGCGGGGCTCGCCCTCGGCAATGTTAATTATTATTTCGACTCAAAGCGCGCGCTGCTCGAAGCGACGCTGCGCGAAGCGCTCGCCGACTATGTCGAGACGCATCTGCGCCAGTTCGACAAAGGGCGGGACGACCCGATCGACCTTCTCCTCGACGTGCTCGTTTTTTATGTGGCGAATGGACGAGAAACCTATCCCCTCTTCTTCCAGATGTGGGGCTACGCCGCGAGCGACGAGGCGGCGCGCGACCTCATCCGCGAGCTGTATCGGCCGATTGGCCGCTTCATTTACTATCTCGTGCGCGCCGCGCGTCCTGACGCTACGGACAGCCGCGTGCGCGAAATCGTTCTCCAGCTTTTCAGCCTTGAGGAAGGCATGAAGCTGTTCATCGGCATTGGCCCTGAAGGCGATGCCGCGCTTCAATCGGCAGAAAGCCAGCTGCGCGAAATCGCCAAAACAATAATTTTGTCCTGATCGTTATTGGTTTCAGCGCGCATGCCGTGCTTTCATGTCGCTGCGTCAGGAGGCGGAACCAATGCATCAATCGTCGATCGAGATGATCATAGAACCTCGCCGCCGCGATCTCGGCGGGTTTGAGGTCGGGCGCGTTCTGCCTTTCGCGAAACGTCGCATGGTCGGGCCGTTCATTTTTTTTGACGAAATGGGGCCGACGACTTTCACGCCCGGCGCCGGGATCGACGTTCGCCCGCACCCGCATATCGGCCTTGCGACCGTCACTTATCTCTTTGACGGCGAGATCCGCCATCGCGACAGTCTCGGTTTCGATCAAGTCATTCGTCCGGGCGACGTCAACTGGATGATCGCCGGGCGCGGCATCGTTCATTCCGAACGCACGGATGACAACCTCAGACGCGACGGGCAGAAAATGCACGGCATTCAAAGCTGGGTCGCGCTGCCCGAAGACGCCGCGGAAACCGACCCGGCCTTTCATCATCACCCGAAAGAGACGCTTCCCCTTATTAATCGCCGCGGCGTTCGAATGCGGCTAGTGCTCGGCGAGGCGTTCGACGAAATTGCACCGGCGAAAATCTTTTCGCCGATCTTCTATCTCGGCGTCGAGGCGGACGAGAATGCGGCGATCCCGCTTCCCGACAATCATGAGGAGCGCGCGCTCTATATTCTGGACGGCGTCGTCAGCATTGACGGGCAAACGCTCTCCGGCGGGAAGATGATCGTATTCAACAAGGGCGCGTCGCCGGAAATCCGGGCGCAAACGCCAGTCCGCGCCATGTCGCTCGGCGGCGCGCCGCTGGGGCCGCGGCTGATCTGGTGGAACCTCGTCGCAACGACGCAGGAGCGCATTGACCGCGCCAAACGCGACTGGCGCGAATCGGCCGAGGCGGGTTTTCACGGATCCGTCTTCAGCTTGCCTCCCGGCGAGGATGAATTTATTCCCCTGCCGGAAGACTAGGCCGTCATAGGGCCAGCAAATCGAAACGGCCTTCATGACTGAGACGCAACAACCTGACCTTTCCGGCAAGATCGCGCTCGTGACCGGCGCTTCGCGCGGCATCGGCCGCGCCGCCGCGCTGGCGCTCGCCGGGGCGGGCGCGCATGTCGTTGCTCTTGCACGCACCGTCGGCGGGCTTGAAGACCTCGACGACGAGATCGCCGCGGCCGGCGGCAAAGCCTCGCTTGTTCCGGCGGACCTTACGGCGTTCGACGCCGTCGACCAGCTTGGGCCGGCGCTGGCGAAGCGTTTCCCGAAACTCGACATTCTTGTGCTCAACGCGGGATCGCTCGGCGAACTGGCGCCGATCCCCGACATTTCGCCGACGGCGTGGCGCCGCGCGTTCGACGTTAATGTCGAGGCCAACTGGCGCTTGCTTCGGACGCTCGATCCGCTTTTGCGCGCCAGCGGCGCGGCGCGCATCGTCGTCATGACCTCGCGCGTCGGCGGCGAGGAAGCGCGCGCCTTCTGGGGCGCCTACGCCGCATCGAAAGCCGCGCTTGAAATGCTCGCCAAAACCTATGCGGCGGAAACGCGAACCGCCGGGGTCCGGGTTGCGATCATCGACCCAGGCCCGATGCGCACGCGGATGCGCGCCGAAGCGATGCCCGGAGAAGATCCCGCGACGCTGCCCGAGCCGGCCGAGATCGTCCCGCTCATCTTCAAAGCGGTTTCGCCCGACTATGACGGCGTCGCAGAGAAATTCAAACGGCCGCGCTGAGACCTCACGAGTCGTTATTTTCCATGATGACGGTGCGCGTGGGGAACGGAATGCCGACGCCCGCCTCATCAAAACGTTCCTTGACCGCTTTGGTCAGCGCCCATTTGACCGGGAAAAAATTGTCCGTCGCAACCCAAACGCGGCAAAGAATATTCACCGATGAATCGCCGAGCGAGTCGACGGCGATCGTCGGCTCAGGGTCGGCGCGTATGCGGTCGTCCTTGGCGATGATGCTCCGGATCGCGTCAAACGCCTTATCGATGTCGGCGGAATAGGCGATCCCGAAAACAAGATCGACGCGCCGCTCGCCATGCGCCGTATAATTGGTGATCGGCTCGTCCCAGACTTTTCCATTCGGGATGATAACGAGCTTGTTGTCGATCGTCGCAAGCTCAGTCGTAAACAGCGTGATCGACTTGACCCTGCCGCTCTCGCCCGCCGTTTCGACGAAATCACCGACATTGAACGGCCTGAGGCCGAGGATCATCGCGCCGGAGGCGACATTGCCGAGCGTTCCCTGCAAGGCGAGACCGATCGCGAGACCGGCGGCGCCGATGACGGCGGCGAAACTCGTCGTCGGCACGCCGAAAACGCCGAGCGTCGTGATGACGACAAGCGCGACGAGACCGTAATAGATGAGGCTCGACAAAAAACCGCTCAGCGTATCGTCAATGCGCGCCGATCGTTTCATGGCCCGCTTTGCGAGCCCCTTGATCCGGCCGGCGACCCAAAGTCCGACGACAAGAACCGCCAGCGCGCCAAGCGCGGAGAGCAGGAAAGGCGTCAGCCGCTCCAGCGCTGATTGCGCGAAGGATGCGAGGTCGCTCGCATCAAAGGATTGATCGTTTTCGGTGTTTTCCTGAAACATCTGGCCTTTCCGTCGCATCTTCAACGGATCGGCATAAAGACTGAGGCTCAGATGACAACCCCTTGACCGCCGGCCCTCTCACTCATCCGCAAACGGATTGTCCGGCTTTTCGAGAATAAGGCGAATAGGCACGCCCCAAAGGTCGAACGCCTCGCGGATGCCGTTGACGAGATAACGACGATAGGCGGACGGAACATCGCTTGCGCGCGTGCATTTGGCGACGAATGTCGGCGGGCGCGTCTTCGTTTGCGCGATATAGCGAAGCTTGATTCGCTGGCCGGCGACGGCGGGCGGCGGGTGCCGATCGACCGCCGCTCTCAGCCAGGTGTTGAGATCAGGCGTTTTGATGCGGGCGTTCCAGTCGACATAAACGCGCGTCACCGCCGGCATCAATTTCTCGACGCCCCTGCCCGTTTCGGCGGAAAAGAAAACCACCGGCACGCGCGGCGCCTGGGCGAGGTTTCGTTCCGTCATTTCGCGAACCGCGCGCGACGCCTCATTCTTGTCGTCAATAAGGTCCCATTTATTGACGCCGATGACGAGCGCACGCCCTTCGCGGAGAACAAGATCGGCGATCTGCAAATCCTGTTTTTCAAGCGGGGTTTGCGCGTCGCTAAGAAGAACGACGACCTCGGCGAACTGGATCGCGCGCAAGCTGTCGGCGACTGAAAGCTTTTCGAGTTTCGACTGGACCTTCGCTTTTTTGCGCATGCCCGCGGTATCGAAAAGCTTGATCGGCCATTCGCGCTCTTCGCTTCGCCATTTGAATTCGATCGAAATCGAATCGCGCGTGATGCCGGCTTCCGGTCCGGTCAGCATTCGGTCTTCGCCGATCAGCCGGTTGACGAGCGTCGACTTGCCGGCGTTCGGCCTCCCGACAATCGCGACGCGAAGCGGTTTGAGAGGGTCGTCCCAGGCGATCTCTTCATCAATTTCATGATCGGAATCGCGTTGCGTCGTCTCGATCGCTTCCTCGATCGCCTGCTGCAGCTCGCCAAGCCCGATCCCATGTTCGGCGGCGATCGCGATCGGTTCGCCGAGCGCCAGCGACCAGGCGTCGAGCAGGCCCGCTTCGGCGGCGGCGCTTTCCGCCTTGTTCGCCGCCAGGATGACCGGCTTTCCTCGTTCGCGCAGCAATTGCGCGAAGCGCTGGTCGAGCGGCGTCACGCCGACGCGCGCATCGATGACGAAGATCGTCGCCGCCGCTTCATCGATCGCCTTTTCCGTTTGCAGGCGCATGCGTCCCTGAAGGGCCGCCTCCGGCGCTTCTTCAATGCCGGGCGTATCGATGGCGATAAACGAGACCCCGCCGAGACGCGCCTCGCCCTCGCGCCGGTCGCGCGTCACGCCGGGCGTGTCGTCGACAATGGCGAGTCGCTTGCCGACAAGGCGATTGAACAGGGTCGACTTGCCGACATTCGGCCGGCCGACAATCGCAATCTTCAAAGGCGCCGCGCGCAGCGGCGTTGTCGCGGGAATGTCGTCTTGCATCGGCGCTCCGCAAAGCTCTTACCGCAGCGCGTAGAGCTTTCCTTCCTGCGTCAGTATGAAGATGCGTTCGTCGGCGACGATCGGCGAAATGACCGAACCGTCATCGATGTCCTTCGTGTCGATGATCGTTCCGTCTTTCGGCGAAACCTTTACGACCTCGCCATCCGTCGAAACCAGGATCAGCGCGTCGCCGGCAAGGACCGGCCCGGCCCAGGCGATGCGGCCCTTGCGTTTTTTCGCATTTTTGTAGCGCTGGAGTTCGGAGACCCAGACGATCGCGCCGTCATTGCGCGATAGGCAGACAAGCTCGGCGTCGACCGAAACGACGAAGATGAAATCGCCCGCGACCCACGGCATCTGGATGCTGGCGATCGGCGCCTCCCAGACGCGCTGGCCGGTGCGGATGTCAATCGCGACAAACCGGCCGGCATGGCTGACCGCGTAAACAAGGCCGCGATCGATGACGGGGCTGCCGGCGATGTCGTTGAGCGCCGACAGGGCGGTCAATTGCGTGTTGCGCGCCAGCGTGTCGTTCCAGACCGGACGGCCGGAGCCGGCGAGAAAAGCGATCACCTCGCCTGACGAAAACGGCGCAACGACAAGATCGCCCGCCGCGGCCGGGCTCGCCGAGGAAAGAATGCGCGCCGTTTCCTCAAACGACTGGAACGTCCATTGCTCTTCGCCGGTCGCCTGATCGAGCGCGACGACTTCGTTCACATTGGTGACGAAATAGAGCGCGCCGCGATAGGCCGTCGGCGGCGTCCTGACCGGCGCGTCGGCTTGATAGCGCCAGATCTCTTCGCCCGAAGAGGCGTCAAGCGCCGCCGCGAAACCGAAACCGGACGTGACATAGATGCGGCCGTTTTCGTAGGAGACGCCGCCGCCGAAACCGACCTGCGCGGGTTTCGTCCGCGACAGCATATCCCTGACGCGGAACTTTTCCTTGATCTTCGGCGCCAGCTCGCGCTCCCACCTCATGTCGCCTGTCTCAACGTCGTAGGCGGTGACGGTCGCTTTCGCGTCGATGACGTAAAGAACGCCGTCGGCGACGATCGGCGGCGATGTGAGGCGCGCGCGATCTTCCGCCTTGCCGATATCTTTCGTCCATGCCGTTTCAAGCGAGGCGGCGACCGTCAGATGGTGAAGCGTGTGATCGGCTTCCCCGCCCGGCGTCGGCCATGACGTATTTGTGTATGAAGGCGGCAATTCGAGGTCGAGACCGGCGAAACGCGGATCGGCCTCGATCTGCTCATCGACGGCGAGGATTGAAATCCGGTCTTCCTCTTTCGGCGCATTGTCTTCCTTTTCATCGTCATCGCCGCCGCCGAATATTCCCGCGACGGCGCCGATCGGCCCCGACGAACAGGCGGGCGCCGCCACCGCCGCCAGCGCCAGAAGGAGGATGCGATAATCTACGCCGCAGGATCGCTTCGCCATGCTCTTACTCGTTTCCTTCCTGCGCTTCAGGATCGGCGTCCTGATGGTCGTGTCCGTCATGCGTTTCGTCGAGGCCGAGGCCCGCATCGAGACCGGATTCGTCCGAGCCGCTCAGAACCGATGAAAGATCGCTGCCCGCTTCTTCGAGGCCTTCGAGATAACGCTCGGCGTCGGTTTTGGTATCCCGTTCGATCGCCGGGAAGGCGACGCCCGCCTTGCCGGCGGCAGCGAGCGCGGCGAATTCGCCGGCGCGCAGGCGGACTGGCTCCGGCGCGTCAGGCGATGAGGCGGCCTTTAAGAACATTTCTTCGGCGCTTTGATAGTCTTCCGCCTTGAGTGCGGCGAGCGCGATGATTTCGCGCGCGTAAAATCCAAGAGCCGTCTCATCCGTCTCAAGCGCGCCGACATCCTTGATGACAGCGTCGCGCCCGTCCTCGACCGACAGATAGGCGGCGTGAATCCGCGCCATGTCTTTCAGACGTTTTGAAGCGCCGCCCCCGGCGTAGACTTCGCGGTAGAGCGCTATCGCTTCCGCGCGTTCGCCGGCCGCGGATTTCTCGCCGGCGAGGCGCATCCGGGCGACAGCGCCGTAGCCGCCGTTCTTTTCAGCGATCGCTTCAAGCGCTTTCGTTCCCTCCTCGGTCCCGGCGAGGCGCAAGGCGGCGTCATAGGCCGCCGATTGCCTGACCGCAGTCTCCGTGCGCTGGTGGTTCCAGAACTGCCAGCCGCCGACGCCGGCGACGACGACAAGCGCCGCCGCGATGACGGCGGGGAGATTCTTCTGGATGGTCTGAGCGGTTTCGTCTTCTGCGAGGGCCTGGTCGACCTCGCGGAGCATGGTGTCGTCGTTGGTCACGCCTCGCCCTTTGAACGATTGCGGCCGGCCCGGCTATCGCCGAACGAGGGCCGATTTGCGGCACGGGCCGGGTTCTACCGACGTTTCGGCAGGGGCGCAACGACGCGAGGGCCGATCGGAAAGGAGCTTAAGCGCCTGATTTGCCGGGCCGCGCCGGCGAGTCGAGGCGATAGACTTGCGCGGCCTCGGGAAAGCTGCGGCGGCGCACTTCGCTGGCGTATTGATCGACGGCCTCGCGGATCGACGCGCGAAGGCTCGCATAGCGCTTGACGAATTTCGGGGTCCAGTCGAACAGGCCGAGCATGTCGGGCGTCACCAATATCTGACCGTCGCAGACCGAAGACGCGCCGATGCCGATCGTCGGCGCCGAAACGCGCTCGGTGATCTCACGGGCGAGATCCTCCGCGACGCCCTCGACGACGATCGCGAAAGCGCCGGCGTTAGCGGTCGCTTCGGCTTCGGCGAGAATTTCAGCACGCTCGGCCGTTGTGCGCCCGCGCGCCTTGAAGGCGCCGTAGACATTGATCGCCTGCGGGCGCAGCCCGACATGGCCGACGACGGGAATGCCGCGCTCGACGAGGAATTTGATCGCGTCCGCCGCATAGCGCCCGCTTTCGAGCTTGACCGCCTGCGCGCCGGTCTCTTTCATCAGGCGCGAGGCGTTTTCGAACGCCTGTTGCGGCGAGGCCTCGTAGGAGCCGAACGGCATGTCAATGACGACGAGCGCCCGCTCCGACCCGCGCATCACCGCCTGGCCGTGCATGATCATCATTTCCATCGTCACGCCGACCGTCGAGGGCAGGCCGTGCACGACCATGCCGACGCTGTCGCCGACAAGGAGAAGATCGCACTGATCATCGAGAATCGACGCCATCGGCGCGTCATAGGCGGTAAGACAGACAATCGGTTCGCCGCCCTTGCGCGCCGCGATATCCGCCGTGCTCGTACGCTTTTTCGACGCTTGTGCCGACATAGGGAACCGCTCCGGCTGCTCGCGCGTAATATAAGGAGAATGCCGCATCGCACAACGAATCTTCGCCGCAGCGCCCGTAAAAAGGAGGGAAATATGCGGAATGTGATCGTTTTTCTGGGTCTCATCCTTGCCGGCTGCGCCTCGCCGCCGGTCAATCGCGCCGCCGACGCGCCGCTGACGACCGTCCAATCGGTCGATCTCGATCGCTATGCCGGCCGCTGGTACGAGATCGCACGCCTGCCGAACGGCTTTGAAAAGAACTGCGAAGGCGTCACCGCCGACTATTCCAGACGCGAAGACGG
>CALAZI010000042.1 GCA_937895955.1 uncultured Alphaproteobacteria bacterium
GCGACGATCGTCGCGCGGCGCGCGGCGTCGACGCCGTGGCTCACATCGAGTTTGCTCGGACGGATGAGTTCCTGCCAGTTCTTTTCAACGACCATTCGTAATGCTCCAGCGGCTGACGCCGTCAGGTTGAAACGCGCCGCGCATCTGTCGCGGCGATAAAAACAATCAGACGCGGCGGCGCTTGCGCGGCCGGCAACCATTGTGCGGGATCGGCGTGACGTCGCGGATCATATTGACGGTCAAGCCGACGGACTGCAGGGCGCGCAAAGCGCTCTCACGACCCGAGCCCGGGCCCATGACTTCGACATTGACGGTTTTAAGCCCGTGCTCCATCGCCTTCTTGGCGGCGTCTTCCGCGGCGAGCTGCGCAGCGTAAGGCGTCGACTTGCGCGAGCCTTTAAACCCCATCGTGCCGGCCGACGACCAGGAAACCGTATTTCCCTGTTCGTCCGAAACCGTGATCATCGTATTGTTGAAAGACGCATTCACGTGAACGACGCCGGACGTGATGTTTTTGCGTTCGCGGCGACGAACGCGCGTTGCGCCTGCAGCTGGTGCTTTAGCCATGTGCCGTAATCCTCGTTATTTCTTCGCGGACGCTTGTTTCTTGCCGGCGATCGGTTTCGACGGCCCCTTGCGCGTGCGCGCATTGGTGTGCGTGCGCTGGCCGCGAACCGGAAGGCCGCGCCTGTGGCGAAGGCCGCGGTAACAGCCCTGATCCATGAGCCGTTTGATGTTGACGGCGACTTCGCGACGAAGATCGCCTTCGACCGTGTAGTCGGAATCGATCGTCTCGCGAATCTGCAAGACCTCAGCGTCCGACAATTCGTTAACGCGCCGTTCCGGCGGGATGCCGACTTTCTCGCAAATTTCCTTGGCGTAGGCCGGGCCGATGCCATGAATGTAGCGGAGCGCGATGACGACGCGCTTATTCGTCGGGATGTTGACGCCTGCAATACGAGCCACGGCTCTACCTCTTTTCCTTCATTCCGCCAGTCGCCCCGCGGCGAACCGGTATTCACAAAACAAGGCCCGAACGCCCTGACCGGTATCCCGGCAGGATCGTCGAGCCGAACGCCTTCTGGCGGAGGCGCGTAGATATAGCCGCGCCGCCCCCGCCGTCAACACCAATTCCGCGGACTTTCGGCCCTATTCCGCGGCGATTTCGTCCAATATGGCGTCGATCGCCGATGCGACCTCCCCGACCGACCCCATCCCATCGACTTTACGGAGCTTGCCCTGTTTCTCGTAATACGGGATCAGCGGGGCGGTCTGCTCCCGATAAACCGCCTGGCGCTTGCGGAAAGTTTCTTCATTGTCATCGGCGCGGACCGGCTTGCCGGCGGCTTTAGCCTCGGCGATCCTACGGTTCAGCCGATTGACGAGCTCTTCCTCATCAACGACCAGCTCAATGACGACGTCGAGGCTGCGCTTTTGCTTTTTCAGGACCCGATCGATCATTTTCGCCTGGCCGGTCGTGCGGACCGCGCCGTCGAGAATAAACCCGCCCGCGCAATCGGGCTCCTTGATCCTCGCCGTAATGATCTTCTCGATAATGTCGTCCGATACGAGATCGCCGCGGTCCATGATGTTCTGAACCTTCTTGCCGAGCGGTGAACCAGACTGGATGGCCTCCCTGAGCATGTCGCCGGTGGAAAGTTGGGGAATGCGCCGCGTCTCAACAATGCGTTGCGCTTGCGTCCCCTTTCCGGCGCCTGGCGCGCCAAGCAAGATCAGGATCATCGCTTGCCGCCTCTAAGCTTCGATTTCTTGATCAGGCTCTCATATTGTTGGGCGAGCAAGTGACCCTGGATTTGGCCGACCGTATCGAGCGTCACCGAAACGACGATCAGCAATGACGTGCCGCCGAGATAGACGGGGATCGACGGATAGGCGGCGCGCAGGAACTCAGGCATCAGACAGACGAACGTCAGGTAAAGGCCGCCGATGACCGTCAAGCGCGTCAGGACGTAATCGAGATATTCCGCCGTTCGCGCGCCGGGACGGTATCCCTGAATGAAACCGCCGTATTTTTTCAGATTGTCAGCGACGTCCTGAACATTGAACACCACTGACGTGTAGACGAAGGTGAAACCCAAGATTCCGACGGCGTAGAGCGCCATGTAAAGCGGACGGCCCGGAGCGAAAAGAATCTGGAGATTTTGCAGCCATTCCGGCGAATCCTGCCCGATCGCGCCAGCCGCCGTCGCCGGCAACAACAGCAACGAAGAGGCGAAGATCGGCGGAATGACGCCGGCCGTGTTCAGTTTCAGCGGGAGATGCGATTTTTCGCCTTGCGTCATGCGCATGCCGACCTGCCGGCGCGGATACTGAACGACGATCCGCCGCTGCGAGCGCTCCATGAATACGACGAAGGTGATGAGCGCGAACGACATCGCGATAACGAGGAGCACGACGCCGACAGGCAGCGACTGGGCGCCCGCCGTGCCGCGGCCAAGCGCCAGCAAGCCGAGCGCCGCGCGCGGCAGTTCCGCGACGATGCCGGCGAAAATGATCAGCGAAACGCCGTTACCAATACCGCGCGCCGTAATCTGTTCGCCGAGCCAAAGCAGGAACATGACGCCGCCGACGAGCGTGACGACTGTCGTTATAAGGAAGAAAGGGCCAGGCTCGATGACAATCGGAATGCTGCCGGTGGAACCGCTGTTCTGAAGATTGACGGCGATGAAATACCCCTGAAGGGTCGCCAGCAAGACGGTCAGATAGCGCGTGTATTGATTGATCTGACGGCGGCCTTGTTCGCCTTCTTTTTTCAGCGTCTCGAGCCGCGGAATCACCGAGGTCATCAACTGCACGATGATCGAAGCCGAAATATAAGGCATGATGTTGAGCGCAAAGATCGCCATGCGCTCGACTGCGCCGCCCGCGAAAATGTTAAGCGTGCCGAGAAGACCGCCGGTTTGCGACTGAAACTGCTGCGAAAAGGCGTCTGGGTTGATGCCCGGTAACGGAATATAAGTGCCGAGCCGGTAAACGATAAGAGCGCCAAGCGTGAAGAGCAGGCGCTTTTTCAGCTCCTCCGCCTTTGCAAAAGACGAAAGATTGATGTTGGAGGCGAACTGCTCAGCGGCTGACGTCATCGCGTACCGTTTCTCCGGATCCGAGCATTCTCGCAAACCGGACGAGAGGAGTGGTCAAATGAGGCCGGCGCGAAGCGGCTGCCCGCTGCGCGCCGGCGATAGGGTGATATGGAGAGCCTCGTGCGCATCCGCAACGGCGGTCTCCTACTCCTTCTTGCCTTTTGAGGTCGGCTTATCTTCTTCGCGCGGCTCGGTGGCGGTGAGTTTGCCGCCGGCTTTTTCAACCGCCTTGCGCGCGCCAGCGGTCGCGTAAGCGACTTCCAGATCAACTTTGGCCTTGATGTCGCCGACGCCGAGAAGGCGCACGCCGTCATGAGCGCGGCGCAAAACGCCGGCGGCAACCAGGGCCGCCGCATCGATTTTCGCTTTGGCGTCAAGCTTGCCGGCGTCAATCGCCGCCTGGATGCGGCCGACATTCAGTTCGGCGTATCTCGCGCGATTGGGTTTGTTGAAGCCGCGCTTCGGCATCCGCATGTGCAGCGGCATCTGGCCGCCTTCGAACTGGCGAATGCCGGTGACGCCGGAGCGCGCTTTTTGACCCTTAACGCCTCGGCCGGCGGTTTTGCCTTTGCCTGAGCCGATGCCGCGTCCGACGCGCTTGAATTTGTAGCGCGCGCCTTTGTTGTCGGAAATATCGTTGAGTTTCATTTCATCTCCTTCGGACTTGCGACAAGTGCGGTTCTCAAAGCCGCATTCGCCTCGCCCATCGAATGTCCCTACTCGATCACTTCAACGAGGTGAGAGACCTTTGCGATCATGCCGCGGACAGAAGGCGTGTCTTCAAGAACGCTTTCCCGGCCGATCTTGTTCAGCTTCAGGCCGACAAGCGTTGCGCGCTGTTCTTTCGGACGACGCTGCGGGCTCGCCTTCTGGCGCACCTTGACGGTCTTGGTATTTTTCTTCGCCATTTTTCCGATCCTTACGAGCCTTAGGCTGCGTCAGCGCCGGTCTGCTCGCCGCCGCCCTGACGGCCCGCGAGAATTTCCGACACTTTCTTGCCGCGCTTGGCTGCGATTGAGCGAGGGCTCGTCTGCGCTTTCAGCGCGTCAATCGTCGCGCGGACCATGTTGTATGGGTTCGAAGAGCCGAGCGATTTCGCAACGACATCCTGAACGCCGAGCGTTTCAAAGACTGCGCGCATCGGTCCGCCGGCGATGATGCCGGTTCCCGGAGGCGCCGCGCGAAGCACAACCTTGCCGGCGCCCCAGCGGCCGGCGGCGTCGTGATGAAGCGTACGGCCTTCGCGCAACGGAATGCGAACAAGGCTGCGCTTGGCTTCCTGCGAAGCCTTGCGGATCGCTTCAGGCACTTCGCGCGCCTTTCCCTTGCCGAAGCCGACGCGGCCCTTCTGGTCGCCGACGACAACAAGCGCGGCGAAGCCGAAATTCTTACCGCCTTTCACAACCTTGGCGACGCGATTGATCGCAACAAGCTTGTCGACGAATTCATCGCGCTCATCGCGATCCGCAGCGCCGCGGCCGCGACCCCGCTGACGGTCGCCGCGCTCTCCACGCTCTTGTCTGTCTTCGCGCGCCATTCGCTTCTCCATCAAACCTTTAAAAATTCAGCCCGCCTTCGCGCGCCGCATCCGCAAGCGCTTTGATGCGCCCATGAAAAATGTACCCGCCGCGATCGAATACGACATCTTTCACGCCGGCTTTCACAGCGCGCTCGGCAAGCGCTTTGCCGACCTTCGCCGCCGCTTCCTTGTCCGCGCCCTTTGAAAGGCTTCCTTTCAGGTCGCGGTCAAGCGAGGACGCAGAAACAATCGTCTTGCCTGCGGCGTCGTCGATGATCTGAGCAGAGATGTTTTTCGAAGAGCGAAAAACCGACAGCCTCGGACGGCCGCCGGAAACGGCGCGAATCTTTGCGCGATTGCGGAGAGCTCGTTTGCCCTTCTGGACTGCTTTGCTAGCCATGGTTCCGTTTCCAATTTCCCGGCTTTGTTAGGGCCGCGCCTTACTTCTTCTTACCTTCCTTGCGGAAGATGAACTCGCCTTCATAGCGAACGCCTTTGCCCTGATAAGGCTCCGGCGGGCGAACCGCGCGGATCTTAGCCGCGGTTTCGCCGACAAGCTGCTTGTCGATGCCCGAGATGATGATTTCCGTCGGCTTCGGCGTTTCAAACTTGATGCCTGAAGGCGCGGCGAATTCTACGTCATGGCTGAAGCCGAGTGACAGGTTGAGATTCGTTCCCTTGAGCGCGGCGCGATAGCCGACGCCGACGAGCTCAAGCTTCTTCGAATAGCCGTTCGTGACGCCGGCCATCAAATTCGCGATCATCGTCCGGCTCATGCCCCATTGGGCGCGCGCCGCTTTAGAAGCCTTGTCGACCGGCGCAACGCCGACACCGTCGCCTTCCATGGCGACCGAGCAAAGCTCGTTGACGACGAATTTGAGTTCGCCTTTTGGGCCTTTGGCCGAAACCGTCTGACCGTCAATCTTGACTGTCACGCCTTTCGGCACCGGCACCGGTTTTTTTCCAATCCGTGACATCGATCACGTCTCCTTAGACCGGCCTTAATAGACCTGGAACAATACTTCGCCGCCGACATTCGCCGCTCGCGCGGCAGTGTCGGACATTACGCCCTTCGGCGTCGAAACGACCGAAATGCCGAGCCCGTTGCGGACGGAGGGCAGATCGGACACCGACGAATAAACGCGGCGGCCCGGCTTTGAGACGCGCTTGATATTCGTAATGACCGGCGCGCCTTCGAAATACTTCAGTTCGATATCGAACTCAGGCTTTTTGCCGTCCTGCTCAATGCGCGAATAGCCGCGAATATAGCCCTCATCCGCGAGCACATCGAGGACGCGCCCGCGCAGTTTCGACGCAGGCACCGTCAAAGACGAGTGCTTACGCATCTGCGCGTTGCGGATACGGGTGATCAAATCGCCGATAGGATCATTAATCGCCATTTGCGGAATTCTCCTTACCAGCTCGACTTCACGAGGCCGGGGACCTTGCCCTCAGACCCGAGCTGACGAAGCGCCAGCCTCGACATTTTCAATTTGCGATAGAACCCGCGAGGACGCCCGGAAACGAGGCAGCGATTGCGAATGCGCGTTTTTGAAGAGTTGCGCGGCAGCTCAGCGAGCTGGAGGGTCGCCGCAAAGCGCTCCTCCGCAGGCTTCGACTGATCCTTGATGACCTCTTTCAATCGCGCGCGCTTCGCGCCGAGGCTTTTCGCAAGCCTGCGACGCTTCTGATCGCGTTCGATCATTGCTTTCTTCGCCATTCAGTCCTCCGTTAGACCGGTTTCCGGACGCGCCGGACCTTGCCTATCCAAAAATCTTTCTCGCTACTTCCGGAACGGGAAGTTGAACTCCGCGAGCAACGCCCGCGCCTCTTCATCAGTCCGCGCCGACGTGCAAACGATGATGTCCATGCCGCGAACTTTCTCGACCTGGTCGTAATTGATCTCCGGGAACACGATGTGCTCCTTGAGCCCGAGCGCGTAGTTTCCGCGACCGTCGAAGCTCTTCGGCGAAAGCCCGCGGAAGTCGCGCACGCGCGGCAGCGCGACCGTCACGAGACGATCGAGAAATTCATACATGCGGTCCTTGCGCAGCGTCACCTTGCACCCGACCGCCATGCCGTCGCGCAGCTTGAAGCTTGCGATCGACTTTTTCGCCTTCGTGATCACCGGCTTTTGGCCGGCGATGCTGGCGAGATCGACCGCCGCCTGTTCGACGGCTTTACGATCGTTCACGGCGTCGCCGACCCCCATATTGATGACGACTTTTTCAATTTTGGGCGTCATCATCGGGTTCTTATAGGCGAACTTCTTCTGCAACGACGCTTTCACATTGTCGTTGTAGTGCTGCTTCAATCGCGGCGTATATTTCGCTTCAGCCATCGCTATGCCTTCCGCTTGCTTTCGCGGTCGCGGACCAGGTCGATCGCTTCGCCCGTTTTTTTTGCGAACCGCTCGACATTGCCGTTTTCGAGTTTCCGGAACCCGACGCGCGAGGGCTTGCCGCCCGCCGATAAGGCCACATTCGAAATGTGGATCGGCGCTTCTTCGCGTATGATTCCGCCCTGGGACGTCGCTGACTGGCGCTGATGCTTGGCGACGATATTGACGCCCTTCACAAGAACCCTGTCGTCTTTCGGCATGACGGCGACAACTTCGGCCTCCTGGCCGCGGTGCTTGCCCGCCAGCACGACAACCTTGTCGCCCTTTTTGATTTTCGCAGCCATGATCAGAGAACCTCCGGCGCGAGCGAAACGATTTTCATGTGGTTCGCGGCGCGCAATTCGCGAGTGACCGGCCCAAAGATGCGCGTGCCGATCGGCTCCTTGTTGTTGTTGATCAGAACCGCGGCGTTGCGGTCAAAGCGGATGACCGAGCCGTCGCGGCGCTTGATGTCCTTGGCGGTGCGGACAACGACCGCTTTCATGACCTGGCCTTTTTTGACGCGGCCGCGCGGGATCGCCTCCTTGACGGAAACGACGATAATATCGCCGACGCGGGCGTAACGCCGCTTCGATCCGCCAAGCACCTTGATGCACTGGACGCGCTTGGCGCCGGAATTATCGGCGACGTCGAGATTTGTTTGCATCTGGATCATGTCGACCCTCCACGGACTTGCGTCCGGCCTCTCTTAAACTGCTCTCGCCTCAGCCCTTGGAACCGAGACCGATGACTTCCCAACGCTTCAGCTTCGACTTAGGCGCGCATTCCTGAATCTGAACGAGATCGCCGATCTTGAACTTGTCGCCCTCGTCATGCGCGTGAAAACGCTTCGAACGCTTCAGCGTCTTCTGCAGCACCGGGTGCTTGAATGTGCGCGTGACGCTGACAACGACGGTTTTCGCGCCCTTGTCGCTCACGACCGTTCCTTGAAGAATGCGTTTCGGCATGTCGGACCTCGCCCTAATTCGTCGCCAGCGTCTTCTGACGCAGGACTGTTTTGATGCGCGCGATATCCTTGCGCACTTCGCCGATCCGCGACGTCTTCTCGAGTTGCCCCGAGGCGCGCTGGAATCGCAGATTGAACTGTTCTTTCTTCAGCTGCAGGAGACGATCCTTCAGCTGGTCTTCGGTCATGTCGCGCGCTTCTTCCGCTTTCATGGCTCTCTTCCTTACTCGCCGAGGCGCTTCACAATGCGCGTCTTGATCGGCAGCTTCGCCGCGCCGAGCGCCAGCGCTGCGCGCGCGACATCGTCCGGCACGCCGTCAAGTTCGAACATGATGCGGCCGGGCTTAACTTTCGCGACCCAGTATTCCGGCGCGCCTTTGCCCGAACCCATCCTGACTTCCGTCGGTTTCTTTGAAACCGGCACATCCGGAAATACGCGGATCCAAACGCGGCCCGCCCGCTTCATTTCGCGGGTGATCGCGCGACGCGCCGCTTCTATCTGACGCGCGGTGACCCGCTCAGGCTCGACGGCTTTCAGGCCGTGCGATCCGAAATTCAGTTCCGTTCCGCCTTTTGCGGCGCCGCTGATGCGGCCTTTGAACTGCTTCCGGTACTTCGTCCGCTTTGGCTGCAACATGACGTCAGCTCTCCGACCGCTCTCTTACGCGCGCGCTTCGCGACGCGCCGGCGAAACGCCGCCCGTCTGCGCTTCGACAATCCGCGACTCTTGCGCCATCGGATCGTGCTCCATGATCTCGCCCTTGAAGATCCAAACCTTGACGCCGATGGCGCCGTAGGGCGTGCGGGCCGTCGCCACGCCGTAATCGATATCGGCGCGCAGCGTGTGAAGCGGAACGCGGCCCTCGCGGTACCACTCCATGCGCGCGATTTCCGCGCCGCCAAGCCTGCCCGAAACATTGACGCGAATGCCGAGCGCACCCATGCGCATCGCCGTTTGCATCGCGCGCTTCATCGCGCGGCGGAAAGCGACGCGCCGCTCAAGCTGTTGCGCGATGTTTTCCGCGACCAGCGCCGAGTCGATCTCCGGCTTGCGGATCTCGACAATGTTGAGCGCCGTTTCAGACGAGGTCAGCTTTTGCAGTTCGGCGCGAAGCTTCTCGATATCAGCGCCTTTTTTGCCGATAACAACGCCAGGACGGGCGGTGTAGATCGTCACGCGGCATTTCTTGTGGGGGCGCTCGATGATGATGCGCGACACGCCCGCCTGCTTCAGCTTCTCATGCAGGAACTCGCGGATCTTCAGATCCTCATGCAGCAAGTCGGCATAGGCGCCCGTCGGCGCAAACCAGCGAGAGTCCCATGTGCGGTTGACGCCGAGGCGCAGACCAATCGGGTTTACCTTCTGGCCCATTAAGCGGCCTCCTCAACTTGTTTCACGACGATGGTGATCTCGGAAAACGGCTTGAATATCCGCCCAATGCGGCCGCGGCCGCGCGGCGTCCAGCGCTTCATCACCATGTTCTTGCCGACAAACGCCTGGTCGACGACGAGGGAGTCGATATCGAGGTCATGGTTGTTTTCAGCGTTCGCAATGGCGCTTTCGAGAACGCGCTTAACCTCTTTCGAAATCCGTTTTTGCGAAAATTCGAGATCGGCGAGCGCACGCTCGACCTTCTTGCCGCGGATAAGCTGCGCGACAAGATTGAGTTTCTGGGGCGAGGTGCGAAGCAGCCTGCCTTTCGCCATTGCCGCATTCTCATCGACGCGACGGGGATTTTTCTTCTGTCCCATGGCTACTTCCTCTTCGCCTTCTTGTCGGCGCCATGGCCGTAGAAGGTGCGGGTCGGTGAAAATTCTCCGAGCTTGTGGCCGACCATGTCTTCCGTCACATGGACAGGGATAAATTTCTGTCCGTTGTAAACGTTGAAAGTGAGCCCGACGAATTGCGGCAGGATCGTCGAACGGCGCGACCAGGTCTTGATGCCGCCCTTATGTCCGCCGGACGACGCTTCTTCCGCCTTCTTGAGGACGAAGCGATCGACAAACGGGCCTTTCCAAACTGAACGTGGCATAATTCGCTCCTCGCCCCTTATTGCGATTTCTTGCGGGCGTGACGCGAACGCAGGATCATCTTTTGCGTCCGCTTATTCTTGCGCGTCTTGCGGCCCTTTGTCGGCTTGCCCCACGGCGTGACCGGGTGGCGGCCGCCTGAGGTGCGGCCTTCGCCGCCGCCATGCGGGTGGTCGATCGGGTTCATGGCGACGCCGCGAACTGACGGACGCACGCCTTTGTGACGCTGGCGCCCGGCCTTTCCGATCGTTTCATTGAGATGGTCGGCGTTCGAAACGGCGCCGATCGTGGCCATGCATTCCGACGGAGCGAGCCGCACTTCGCCGGATTGCAAGCGAATTTGGGCCATGGCGCCGTCGCGCCCGACGAGCTGCGCGTATGTGCCCGCTGAGCGTGCGATCTGACCGCCCTTGCCCGGCTTCAACTCGACATTATGGATGATCGTGCCGACCGGAATGGACTTCATCGGCATCGCATTGCCGGGCTTCACGTCAACCTTGTCGCCGGAAATGATTTTATCGCCGACTTTCAAGCGCTGCGGCGCAAGAATGTATGCGAGGTCGCCGTCGAGATACTTGATGAGCGCGATGAACGCGGTCCGGTTCGGATCGTATTCGATGCGTTCGACTTTCGCTTCGATATCGAATTTGCGGCGCTTGAAATCGATGACGCGATAAAGCTTCTTCGCGCCGCCGCCGCGACGGCGCACCGTCACGCGGCCGAGATTGTTGCGCCCGCCTTTCGAATTAAGCCCTTCGGTAAGCGTCTTTTCGGGACGCCCTTTCCACAGCTCGCTTCTGTCGATCAGCACCAATCCGCGCTGCGACGGCGTTGTCGGATTGAATTTTCTCAGCGCCATGATTCTACCCTCAGATCCGGCCGGTCACGTCGATCGCGTGCCCTTCTTCAAGGGTCACGATGGCTTTTTTCACGGTTGACCGCGTATAGGGCCGGCCGCGGAATTGCTTCGTTTTGCCTTTGTTGCGAAGCGTGTTCACGGCTTTCACCTTGACCTTGAACAGCGCTTCAATCGCCTCGGCGATTTCCGGCTTCGTGGCCTCAAGCGGCACTCGAAAAACAACTTGGTTGTTTTCCGAAGCGATAGTCGACTTCTCGGTGATCACGGGCGCGATCAGCGTGTTGTAATGCCGCTCCGCGCCGCCCGTTTTCGTCATTTTCTTCGCCGGCTTGCTCATTTCAGTCTCGCTTCCAGGCTCTCGACCGCCGCTTTGGTCAGAACCAGCTTTTCGCGACGGAGAATGTCGTAAACATTGGCCCCGATCGCCGGCAGAACATCGACATTCGGGATATTGCGCGCGGCGAGCCCGAAATTGTCGTTCACTTGCGCATCGACAATCAGCGCATTCGCGATGCCGAGCTTGGCGAACCGGTCCGCAAGCGTCTTCGTCTTCGCCGCATCCAGCGCGAGGTCGTCGATGACGATCAGCTCTTTCGCCGCCTGCTTAGCCGAAAGCGCATGCTTGAGCGCCAGGCGCCGCACTTTCTTCGGCAGGTCCGTCGCGTGGCTGCGCGGACGCGGCCCGTGAGCGGTGCCGCCGCCGCGGAACTGCGGGGCCGCCTTGTTGCCGTGGCGTGCGCCGCCCGTGCCTTTTTGCTTGTACATTTTCTTCGAGGTCATCTGGACCTCGTTGCGGGGCTTTGACTTATGCGTGCCTTGCTGGCGCTTCGCGAGCTGCCAGGTCACGCAGCGGTGAAGGATGTCCCCGCGCGGAGAAAGGCCGAACACCTCTTCCGCGAGATCAATCGATCCGCCTTTGCCTTTGCCAAAACTGACGACGTCAAGCTTCATTATTCAGCTCCCTTGCTCGCGTCGTCAGCAGCGGCTGCGCCTTTGATCGCGGCGGGTTTGGGAAGATCTTTCGGCGCGTCAACGCGAACCGCGTCGCGGATTTCAACCCAGCCGCCTTTCGGGCCTGGAACAGCGCCCTTCAGCAGGATGAGGCCGCGCTCTTCATCGACACGCACGACTTCGACATTCTGGGTGGTGCGGCGCGTATCGCCCATATGACCGGCCATCTTCTTGTTCTTGAAGACGCGGCCCGGATCCTGACGCTGGCCTGTCGAACCGTGCGAACGGTGCGACACCGACACGCCGTGTGTTGCGCGCAGGCCGCCGAAATTGTGGCGCTTCATCGCGCCGGCGAAGCCTTTGCCGATCGTGACGCCGGTGACGTCTACTTTCTGGCCGGGGACGAAATGCGCCGCCGAAAGCTCCGCGCCGATATCGACGAGGCAATCGTCATCAACTCGAAACTCGACGAGTTTCTGCTTCGGTTCGACATTCGCCTTGGCGAACTGGCCGCGATCGGCTTTCGAAAACCGTTTCGCCTTCGCCGCGCCGACGCCGAGCTGCAGCGCCGTGTAGCCGTGCTTTTCTTTGGTCCGCTGACCGACAACCTGGCAGGCGTCGATCTGCATGACCGTAACGGGCACATGCTCGCCCTCTCCGGCGAAAACGCGGGTCATGCCGACCTTGCGTGCAATCAATCCTGTACGCATCGCAATTGCTCCCTTAGGCGCCGAGACGGATCTCGACATCGACGCCGGCCGACAGATCAAGCTTCATCAGCGCATCGACGGTCTGCGGCGTCGGATCGACGATGTCGAGAACGCGCTTGTGAGTGCGCATTTCGAACTGCTCACGGCTCTTTTTGTCGATGTGCGGCGAACGGTTGACCGTGAACCGCTCGATCCGCGTCGGCAGCGGGATAGGTCCGCGAACCTGAGCGCCCGTGCGTTTCGCCGTGTTGACGATCTCCTTGGTCGATGCGTCAAGCACGCGGTGATCAAAGGCTTTGAGCCTGATGCGGATATTCTGCTGCATGGGATCTTGGCCTCTGCGTTTCGCTTACTTCGATCTTGGTTCAACAAACGGCCGCGGCGCCTGAACCAGGCGCCGCGCCATACGCTTTCTTACTTGACGATTTTCGCGACGATGCCGGCGCCGACCGTACGGCCGCCTTCGCGAATGGCGAAGCGAAGCTTCTCTTCCATCGCGATCGGCACGATGAGTTCCACGTTGAGCTCAACGTTGTCGCCCGGCATGACCATTTCGACGCCTTCTTTGAGCGTAACGACGCCGGTCACGTCCGTCGTGCGGAAGTAGAACTGCGGGCGATAATTCGTGAAGAACGGCGTGTGGCGGCCGCCCTCCTCTTTCGTCAGAATGTAGGCTTCCGCAACGAAATGCGTGTGCGGCGTAACCGAACCCGGCTTACAGAGAACCTGACCGCGCTCAACGCCGTCGCGTTCGATGCCGCGCAAGAGAACGCCGACATTGTCGCCAGCCTCGCCGCGATCGAGCAGCTTGCGGAACATTTCAACGCCCGTGCAGGTCGTCTTCTTGGTGTCGCGGATGCCGACGATTTCAAGCTCGTCGCCGACATTGACGACGCCGCGCTCAACCCGGCCGGTGACAACCGTGCCGCGGCCGGAGATCGAGAACACGTCCTCGATAGGCAGGAGGAAGGGCTGGTCGACCGGACGCGTCGGCGTCGGAATGTAGCTGTCGACGGCTTCCATGAGCTTTTTGATCGACTCAGCGCCGATTTCCGACGCTTCGCCTTCAAGCGCCTTCAGGGCCGAACCCTTGATGATCGGAATGTCGTCGCCGGGGAATTCGTATTTCGACAGGAGTTCCCGAATTTCCATCTCGACGAGATCAAGAAGCTCCGGATCATCGACCATGTCGACCTTGTTCATGTAGACGACGATCGCCGGAACGCCGACCTGACGGGCGAGCAGGATGTGCTCACGAGTCTGAGGCATCGGACCGTCATTCGCCGAAACGACGAGGATCGCGCCGTCCATCTGCGCGGCGCCCGTGATCATGTTCTTAACGTAGTCTGCGTGGCCGGGGCAGTCGACATGCGCATAGTGCCGGTTCGCGGATTCATATTCGACGTGCGCCGTATTGATCGTGATGCCGCGCGCCTTTTCTTCCGGCGCGGCGTCGATCTGGTCATACGCCCTGAATTCACCGAAGTATTTAGTGATGGCGGCCGTCAGGGTCGTCTTGCCGTGGTCGACGTGACCGATCGTGCCGACGTTCGCATGCGGCTTGGTGCGTTCGAACTTAGCTTTTGCCATTTTCTCTTCTCCGTCTCCTGACGACTTTCATCAATTGGTTATTAGGGTCGACAAGCCTTAGCCGGCCAGCTTCGCCTGAACTTCTTCCTGCACGTTCTTCGGCACTTGCTCGTAGTGGTCGAACTGCATCGTGTAGTTCGCCCGACCCTGCGTCTGGGAACGAAGGGTGTTCACATAGCCGAACATGTTGGCGAGCGGGACCATCGCGTTGACGACGTTCGCGTTGCCGCGCATTTCCTGATTCTGGATCTGGCCGCGCCGCGAATTGAGGTCGCCGATAACCGTTCCGGTGAACTCTTCCGGCGTCACGACTTCGACTTTCATAATCGGCTCAAGCATCGCCATGCCGAGTTGCGGCTTGGCTTCGCGGAGCGCCGCGCGTGATGCGATTTCGAAGGCGAGAACCGACGAGTCGACGTCGTGGAAGGCGCCGTCGATCAGCTCAACCTTGAAATCAAGAATCGGGAAGCCGACGAGCATGCCGGCGTTGCGAACGGAATCGATGCCCTTTTGAACGCCCGGAATATATTCCCTCGGGATCGAGCCGCCGACAATTTTCGATTCAAACAGATAGCCGGATCCCGGCTCCTGCGGAATGATGTTCATTTTAACGCGCGCAAACTGACCGGTGCCGCCGGTCTGTTTTTTGTGCGTGTAGTCAATCGTATAAGACTTCGTGAAGCATTCGCGGTAGGCGACCTGCGGCGCGCCGACATTGGCTTCAACCTTGAATTCACGCTTCATGCGGTCAACGAGAATGTCGAGGTGAAGTTCGCCCATGCCCTTGATGATAGTCTGACCGGACTCTTCATCAGTCGTAACGCGGAACGAGGGGTCTTCGGCAGCGAGGCGTTGCAGCGCGAGGCCCATCTTTTCCTGGTCGGCTTTCGTCTTCGGCTCAACCGCGAGCTCGATGACGGGTTCTGGGAATTCCATCCGCTCAAGGACAACCGGCTTTGACGGATCGCAGAGCGTATCGCCCGTCGTCGTGTCTTTCAGACCGACAACCGCGATAATGTCGCCGGCGAAAGCTTCCTTGATTTCTTCACGGCTGTTCGAGTGCATCTGAACCATGCGGCCGATGCGCTCGCGCTTGTCTTTCACGGTATTCAGAAGGCCTGAACCCGACTCAACCTTGCCGGAGTAGATGCGGCAAAACGTCAAAGAGCCGACGAACGGGTCGTTCATGATCTTGAAAGCCAGCATGGAAAGCGGCTCTTCGTCCGACGACTTGCGTACGACTTCTTCGTCCGAATCCGGAATGACGCCCTTGATCGGAGGAACGTCGAGGGGGCTCGGAAGGAAATCGACAACCGCGTCAAGAAGCGGCTGGACGCCCTTGTTCTTGAAGGCCGAGCCGCAAAGAACCGGATACCAGATATTGCCGCCAACCGCCTTACGAATGAGCTTTTTCAGCGTCGCGATTTCCGGCTCCTTGCCCTCAAGGTATTCCGTCATCACGTCATCGTCGAGTTCAACGCACGCTTCAACGAGCGCCGCGCGATACTCTTCCGCCTTATCCTTAAGGTCGTCCGGAATCGGCTCGTCATGGAAGGAAGCGCCGAGCGTTTCTTCTTCCCAGATGATCGACTTCATTTCGAGAAGATCGACGACGCCCCTGAAGCCCGACTCGATGCCGATCGGCAATTGCAGCGGAACCGCTTTCACGCCGAGGCGCTGCTTGATCGAGTCGAGGCAGAAATAGAAATCCGCGCCGATCTTGTCCATTTTGTTGGCGAAGATAATGCGCGGAACGTTGTATTTGTCGCCCTGACGCCAAACGGTTTCCGTCTGCGGCTCAACGCCCTGGTTGCCGTCGAGAAGGCAGACCGCGCCGTCAAGAACGCGCAGCGAACGCTCGACCTCGATCGTGAAGTCGACGTGGCCGGGCGTGTCGATAATGTTGAGGCGCTTGTCTTTCCAGAACGTCGTCGTGGCGGCCGAGGTGATCGTGATCCCCCGCTCCTGCTCCTGCTCCATCCAGTCCATGGTGGCGGCGCCGTCATGAACTTCGCCGATCTTGTGGCTTTTGCCCGTGTAATAGAGAACACGCTCAGTCGTCGTCGTCTTGCCCGCATCAATATGGGCCATGATGCCGAAATTGCGGTAGTCCTCGATCTTATGCGTGCGGGCCATGGGGCTCGTTCCTCAAATACTCTGACAGCCGGTTACCAGCGATAATGCGAGAATGCGCGGTTGGCTTCCGCCATCCGGTGCGTGTCTTCGCGCTTCTTTACGGCTGAGCCGCGGTTCTGGGCGGCGTCCATGATTTCGTTGGAAAGCCGGTCGATCATCGTCGTCTCGTTGCGCGAGCGAGCGGCGTTGATGATCCAGCGCATGGCGAGCGCCATACGGCGCTCCGGCCGGACTTCAACCGGAACCTGATAGGTCGCGCCGCCAACCCGGCGCGAACGCACTTCGATCGCCGGCATGACGTTGTCGAGCGCTTCCTTGAAGGCGTCGACCGGCGGACGGCGAAGCTTGCCTTCAATGCGGTCAAGCGCGCCGTAAACGATTTTTTCGGCAGCCGACTTTTTGCCGTCATACATGACGTAATTCATGAACTTCGAAACGGCGATGTCGCCGAATTTCGGATCCGGGTGGACTTCGCGTTTTTCTGCGCGGTGACGACGTGACATGACGGCCTCGCTTATTTCGGACGCTTGGCGCCGTATTTCGAACGGCGTTGCTTGCGGTCCTTGACGCCCTGGGTGTCGAGGACGCCGCGAATGATATGGTAACGAACGCCCGGAAGGTCCTTCACGCGACCGCCGCGGATGAGCACAACCGAGTGTTCCTGCAGATTGTGACCTTCGCCCGGAATATAGCCGATCACCTCAAAGCCGTTCGTCAGTCGGATCTTCGCAACCTTCCGGAGCGCCGAGTTCGGCTTCTTCGGGGTCGTCGTGTACACGCGCGTGCAAACGCCGCGTTTTTGCGGGTTCGCCTGCATGGCGGGCACCTTGTTGATCTTCCGGCGCGGGCTCCGCGGCTTGCGGATCAGCTGTTGGATCGTCGGCATGCGCACTCCAAAAAGGCGGGCCATGTTCCTTGTGGGGGCCCGTTTCCGTTTTCGCTTCGTCGCGGAAGTTCCCGCAAACGACGCAAAGGAGCGGCCCCCACCGGGTGGGACACCGCCCAAAAAACAAAACTTTGTTCGGCTAAACTGACCGCGTTTCAGATAGGCTGACTGCCGGCCTTTCAGCGGGGGCTTTCCTAGACGGGCGAATCCGATGGGTCAATAGGGGCACAGCCGCGCATGGCATTTTTTGCGAGGCTTTTTGCCGTGTAGCAAAAACGCTGAATTTCAAGGCCGAATGAGCGTTTTCTCGCAATACAGTCGCTCAGGAAACGCTTTCCGGATTCGCCGCCGCCGCAAGCCGGGGCCGCGTAGCATGATCGTGCGGACCCGAGGCGTCCGATGGAATGGCCGCACAGCGCCTGTTCGCGACCTGATCCGCCGCAATCCTTTCTTCGCTTGGGAACCTTATCCGCCTAATATGCTCGGCGATTCGCCGAAAACCGACGCCACCTGAACCGTTTGCTTGAGCCCGATGCGCCCCGCCCCCTTCGCCGATCTTTTTGAGGCGATCTATGTGATCAACCTCGCCTACCGCGCCGACCGCCGGCTTGAGATGAGCGCAGAGCTGGCGCGCCTCGGCCTCAGCTTCGACGATCCCAAAGTCACCCTTTTCGCCGCGGTTCGCCCTGAGGATGCGGGCGAATTCCCATCTGTCGGCGCGCGCGGGTGCTTCATGAGCCATCTCGGAATCTTGCATTCAGCGCTCGCCCTAGGCTTGCGGTCAATCCTGATACTTGAAGACGACGCTGATTTTACTGCCGATTTCGTCAATTTAGGCGAGGCCGGAGCCGCCGCCGTCTCCGCCTCCGCTTGGGACATTCTCTACCTTGGCTATGACGTCGACACTGCGCCAGCGGTTGATCCCGGCCTCGTCAGGCCCGTCGCGCCGCCGATTCCCGTCCGGCAAACCCACGCCATGGCTCTTCGCGGCGACGCCCTTTCGCGCGTCACGGCCTATCTTGAACAAATGGCCGGCCGAAAGGGGGGCGACCCTGCCGGCGGGCCCATGCATGTCGATGGGGCCTATAGCTGGTTTCGGCGCGAGAATCCGGATATCCGGACGGCGATCGCAACAACGCCGTGGGCGGTCCAGCGCGCTTCGAAGACGGACATTCACGACACGGGGTGGAAGGAGCGCGTGCCCTTTCTGGGCGCGGCGCGGCGTCTCCGCAACCGGCTGCTGCGAAAGGTTCGTACCTGACATCCCGCGCCTTGCGGGCCAGAGGGTCACTTAAGGAACTGCGCTTCGCGCTCGGCCACCTTGCGCCTGACCCAGCTTCGCGCCGCATCGAACGGAAGACGTCGCGACAGGATTTGCGCGACGGTGAGGATGAGGCCGTAACGGTCTGCTGAAAATTTCAGTCGACCGAGGCGATTTCCCTGACGAAGGCCGATCCGCGCCATTGCACCCGGCGACACTGGCGCAACGCCTGATGGCGCATAGCCGCGCGCGGTGAGCATTGATCCGAGCTTTCCCTCAACAAGCGCGATCTCGCGATCTGATTGATTGGCGCGCCATTGCTCGACGAGTTTGGGATCGGGCAAACTGTATGTCGTGTGCGCGGGGTAATCGAGCATCCGCGAATCGTATGCGACGCCGAGAAACGCGCAAAGACGGGCAAGCGATTCCTGCGGCCCCCTGATCAGGTCTTCATTTTTCAGCGTGAAAACCCGATCAGCGCCGATCCGCGTCTCAAGCGCCTCAAACGACTTCTCAGAGTCAATCCAGTGATCGACGCCGCAATAGACATTGCCGGCCCATCCCATGCCGATCGATGATTTGGCGACATCGCGCGGATCGCGGAGCAAGTGAACGAACTTGGCGCCTGGAAAAATCGCCGGGACGCGATCGAAATGGCGGTGAATGTTGATCGATAGCTTTTTCCCTGGAACGGCAAGCTGTTCGACGAACGCCCGGACCTGTTCGGCGTGGCTAAGCCCCTCAGCAAGCTTAAGGCCGCACTTCTTGAAAACGCGGTTGAACGACAATTCATGCGCGTAACGCGCCATGTCGGGAACGCCGTCCCCGTCAAGCGGCGGCTCGAAGAGGAAATCCATCTCGCCCGGGTTCGAAAGTTGCGGGTGCGCGTCGATCATCAAGCGAAGCAATGTCGTGCCGGAACGCAGCGCCCCGCACACGAACACCGGATCCTCGCCGGTCGATTGCGTTCTCGTCTCAACCATGAGGCCAACCTCGCCCCATTCCCGTTTCGCAAAAATTAATGGCGGCCCAAGGGCCGCCATTGAATTTCAGGCGCGCGCGGCTATTGGGCCGCCGCCGCCTCTTCTTCGGGCGCGGGCAGCGCCGCTTCCCCGCGCCGCCGTTCGCGTTCGGCGATCAACGCCTGGTCGCGGTGCTCCGCCTCCAGCTGGTGACGGGACATCATGCCGCCAGTGCCGGCCGGGATCAGGCGGCCGACAATGACGTTCTCTTTAAGGCCTTCGAGCGTGTCGACCTTGCCGTTGACGGCGGCGTCGGTGAGAACGCGCGTCGTTTCCTGGAAGGACGCGGCCGAAATGAAGGAGCGCGTCTGAAGCGAGGCTTTGGTGATGCCGAGCAGAACGGGAGAGCCTTTCGCCGGCCGCTTGCCCTGATCTTCAAGCTTGGCGTTCATCTCGTCGAACTCGATCTTGTCGATCTGCTCTTCCTTCAGGAAGAGCGAGTCGCCCGGATCGGAGATTTCGACTTTCTGCAGCATCTGGCGAACGATCACTTCGATATGCTTGTCGTTGATCGGCACGCCCTGCAGTCGATAAACTTCCTGGATCTCGTTGATCAGATAGTTCGCGAGCGCCTCGATGCCCATGATCTGAAGGATGTCATGCGGCGCCGGATTGCCGTCGATCAGGAATTCGCCCTTGCCGATGAAGTCGCCTTCCTGAACCGTGATGTGCTTGCCTTTCGGGACAAGATAATCGATCGGCTCAAGGCTTTCATCGGTCGGCACGATGCGGATGCGGCGCTTGTTCTTGTAGTCGCGCCCGAATTCGACGCGGCCGTCGACTTCCGCGATGATCGCATGATCCTTCGGACGGCGCGCCTCGAAGAGTTCCGCGACGCGCGGCAAACCGCCGGTGATGTCGCGCGTCTTCGCGCCTTCGGTCGGAATACGCGCAAGCGCGTCGCCGACGCGAACCGTGTCGCCGTCCTCGACCGAAAGAATGGCGTCGACGGGAAGCTGATAACGCGCCTCGCCGCCGGTTTCGAGTTTCAGCGCCTTGCCCTTGTCGTCGGTGATGACGATCGAAGGCTTCAGAGCCGCGGCGCGCGGATTGGCGCGCCAATCCATGACGACCCGGCTCGCGATGCCCGTCGCCTCGTCGGCGACGACATGCATTGAGAAGCCTTCCTGCAGGTCCTCGAATTTCACCTTGCCGGCGAGATCGGTGAGGATCGGCAGCGTGTAGGGATCCCAGTCGGCGAGGCGCTGGCCGCGCGTCACCTTGCCGCCGTCATCGACGCGGAGCTTGGTGCCGTAAGAAACCTTGTACGACGCATGTTCCTTATTGTCCGCGTCGACGATCTTCACGAAGGTGTTGCGTCCCATGACGATGAGATCGCCGTCGGAGTTCTTCACGACGTTGCGGTTTTCAAGAACGATCTTGCCTTCATGGCTCGCCTCGATGAACGAGGTGTCGCCGACCTGCGCGGTGCCGCCAATGTGGAACGTGCGCATGGTGAGCTGCGTGCCGGGTTCGCCGATCGACTGCGCGGCGATGACGCCGACCGCCTCGCCGACATTGACCGCCGAACCGCGCGCGAGATCGCGGCCGTAGCATTTGGCGCAAACGCCGACCTTGGCGTCGCAGGTGAGAACCGAGCGCACGCGGACTTTTTGAACGCCGGAGCCTTCAATCTCCTCCGCCTGCTCTTCATTTATTTCATCGCCCGCATGAGCGAGAATTTCGCCTGTCTGGGGATGCGCGATATTGACGAGCGCCGTCCGGCCGAGAATGCGCTGTGAAAGCGTCACGACCGTTTCGCCGCTCTGCACGACGGCGTCGAGCGTGATGCCGTTTTCCGTTCCGCAGTCGAACTCGCGAATGATGCAGTCCTGCGCGACGTCGACGAGGCGGCGCGTCAGATACCCCGAGTTCGCCGTCTTGAGCGCGGTGTCGGCGAGACCTTTGCGGGCGCCATGGGTCGAGTTGAAGTATTCAAGAACGGTCAAGCCTTCCTTGAAGTTCGAGATGATCGGCGTTTCGATGATCTCGCCCGACGGCTTGGCCATCAGGCCCCGCATGCCGGCGAGCTGTTTCATCTGCGCCGGCGAACCGCGCGCTCCGGAATGGGACATCATGTAGATGGAGTTGACCTCCATCTCGCGGCCCGTTTCCTTGTCGGCGCGCTTGGCCTGAATCTGCTTCATCATTTCGTCGGCGACTTTGTCCGTGCACTTCGCCCAGGCGTCGACGACCTTGTTGTATTTCTCCCCGCGCGTGATGAAGCCGTCAGCATATTGCTGTTCGTAATCGCGGACGAGCGCGCGTGTTTCCTCGACAAGCTTGTGCTTGGCTTCGGGGATGACCATGTCATCCTTGCCGAAGGAGATGCCGGCCTTGCAGGCTTCCTTGAAGCCGAGATCCATGATCCGGTCAGCGAAAATGACCGTCTTCTTCTGACCGCAATGGCGGTAGACGATGTCAATAAGGCCCTGGATCGTTTTCTTGGTCAGCAGCTGATTGACGACGGCGAACGGAACGTTGCCGTCTTTCGGCAGAACCTGCGCGACCTTCATGCGGCCGGGCGTCGTCTCGACGATTTCGCGAATGGGGTCGCCGTCCTTGTCGACGGATTCCCAACGCGCCCTGATCTTCGTGTGCAGCGTCACGACGCCTGCTTCGAGCGCGTGCTCGATTTCCGACATCGAGCCGAAGACCATGCCTTCGCCCGGCTCGCCTGATTTTTCGAGCGTGATGTAATAAAGGCCGAGAACGATGTCCTGCGACGGCACGATGATCGGCTTGCCGTTCGCCGGCGACAGGATGTTGTTCG
>CALAZI010000043.1 GCA_937895955.1 uncultured Alphaproteobacteria bacterium
TTTCTGCGGCGGTTTCACCGCGTCCACCATCTTGACGAACACCTCGACACGACCTCGGCGGTGCGGTTTCATCCGGGCGAAGTCGTCTTGTCCGCGCTGCTGCGCATGGCGCCGATCGTCCTGCTCGCCATACCGTTCAGCCATGTCGTGATTTTTGAAACCTTGCTGCTCGCAGGGTCCCTGTTTCATCACTCGAACTTGCGATTGCCGCAGATCGTCGAGCGCAGCCTGTCGCGGATCATCGTAACGCCGTCGATTCATTGGGTTCACCATCACGCCGTCGCGACTGACACGAATTCCAACTATGCGGCGATCTTCAGCCTCTGGGATCCAATATTCGGCACCAGAAGCCGGACGCAACGCTCGCCCGACATGAAGATCGGCCTTGAGGGCGTTGCGGATGATTCATTGCCTGGGCTATTGCTGGCGCCGTTCCGGGACTTCAATCGGCGAAGAGAAACCTTATGAGCGGACCCCATCTCTGGCTCGCGGTCGGCGTCGGCGGCGGCATCGGCGCGATGGCGCGCTACGGCGTTGGCGCGCTCGCCCTGCGCTGGCTTGGCCCGAATTTTCCATGGGGAACGCTTGGCGTCAATGTCGTCGGCTCGGCGGCGATGGGGCTCTTTATCGCCTGGCTCGCGGCGAAAGAGCCGCACAGTTCCGCGCTCAGGGTTTTTGTCGCAACTGGCGTTCTCGGCGGCTTTACGACTTTTTCAGCGTTCGCGCTCGACGCTGTGACGCTTTATCGCGACCGGACGCTTACGGTCGCCGGCGCTTATGTCGCTGCGTCGGTCGTCCTTTCCATCGCCGGCCTCTTCGCCGGCCTCGCCGCCGGAAAGGCGTTCCAATGAGCGGCGTTGAAACGCGCGTCGTTGAAAAAAATGACGATGGTCTCAGGCTCGATCGCTGGTTTCGCACCCATTATCCGGGGCTGAAACACGGCGCGCTCGAAAAGCTGCTCCGCACGGGTCAGGTGAGAGTCAATGGCGGGCGCGTCAAGGCGAACCGCCGGGTCGAGGCGGGGGAGTCGATCCGCATTCCGCCGATTGATGACGCCGCTTCCGCGCCGAAACCGGCGGCGCGACCGAACCGTGAGGACGCCGAGTTCCTACGCAGCCTGACGATCTATGAGGATGACGCGGTGCTGGCGATCAACAAGCCCTTCGGCCTCGCCGTGCAGGGCGGCGCAAAGACGAAGCGCCATATCGACGGCATGCTCGCCGCGCTCGAAAAGAACGGCGAACGGCCGCGGCTCGTTCATCGCCTCGATCAGGATACGGGCGGGCTTTTGATACTCGCCAAGACGCGCATCGCCGCCGCGAAGCTCGGCAAGGCGTTTCAGGGGCGCGATGTCGTCAAAACCTATTGGGCGCTCTGCCGCGGCGTTCCGGATATTCGCGAAGGCACGATCAACCTGCCTATCGCCAAGAAGATGATCCGCGTCGGCGATCGCGATCAGGAGCGCATGGTTGCTGCCGACGAAGAAGAAGCGAAAAAGGCGATAACCGATTATATGGTTCTCGATTCCGCCGGCCCCGTTTCATTTCTGGCGCTGAAACCGCTCACGGGGCGGACGCATCAGTTGCGGGTTCACTGCGCGGCGATGGGAACGCCTGTCGTCGGCGATCGCAAATATGGCGGTCCAGACGCCGATATAGAAGGCGCGCCGAAGGGGTTGCATCTCTTTTGCCGCGCCATGATCTTTCCGCATCCGGATACCGGTCGCGCGATCACATTGACGGCGCCGATCGCCGGGCGAATGAAAGAAAGCTGGGCGCTTTTCGGCTTTGACGCGGATGCCGACGTGACCTGGCCGGATCTGTCGCGCAAGAAGAAGCGATGACAAGGGTCGGAGAAAAGCCGCCGCATTCGCCGAAGCGCTTCTACGATCGCGTCGAATGTGTCGAGGAAGACGCCGGCTTTGCAATCAGGCTTGACGGCCGGATGGCGAAAACCCGTTCAGGAAAACCGCTTTGCGTCGAGTCCCTGCCGTTCGGCCGCGCTGTCGCCGATGAATGGGATGCGCGAAAAGACGTCATCGATCTCACATCGATGCCGATGACGCGGTTTGCTATGGCGCTCATCGATCTCGGCGCGCGCGACAAAGGCGCTTGGCGGGACGTGATCCTGTCATTCCTGAGTTCCGATCTTGTTTGTTACCGCGCGGCGGCGCCGGCCGCGCTGGTCGAACGGCAAACGACGGCCTGGGATCCGTTGCTCGAATGGGCGCGTTCGGAACTGAGCGTTGAACTGAAGACAAGCGAAGGCGTAGTTTTTGTCGATCAGTCCCCTGAGGCGCGTAACGCCGCAGGCAGGATCATCGACGCTGAATCGTCGGCGCGCACGCTTGGGGTCAAGGCGGCGGCGGAAATAGCGGGCTCCGCGGTGATTGCGCTCGCCTTGATGAAAGGCGCATTTCCCGCCGAACAATTATTCGCCGCGTCGCGCGTCGACGAGGATTTTCAGGCTGAGCGCTGGGGCCTTGATCAGGAAGCGCAGGCGCGGGCGAAACGCCTCGAACGCGACTTTTTTGACGTCGCGCGCTTCTTCTCCCTGATTTGACTATTCAGTCGCGGGCTCTTCGACCGCTGACGCTTCCGGCTCAATCGGCGTGATCGGCTCGCCGCGAACGGCGGCGCGGAAATTCAGGAGCTCCTCGCCGCGCAGAAGGTCGTCATCGTTCGCATCGAAGCGCTTGAAATCCTCGATCACCTTGCGCGTATATTTTTTCTGGCTTAGCGCCCCGACCTCGCCCGCCATATCGGCGAATTTCGCGCGCGCCAGCTCGGCGTGTTCGGCCGCCGCCGAACGCTCATCGATATGGAAAAACGGCTCGACAAACCGGCCGCTCCCGGCGCCGGCGATCTCGGCCTCTTCCCAGCCTTTGACAAGGAAGCCGAACTCAGCGGCGTCCATTGCGTCATTGCGATCGAGATCCGCGACGATGAAATCGAGTTTCGCTTCTTCAAGCGCTTCCTTGCGGGTCAGCACCTGACTGTCGAATTTCGCTTTCAATTGTTCGAGCGGCGAGAGTCCCGCCTCGCTTCCGAGCAGCGGATCGTCCGCTGAATAGACGACGGTTTCCGTCGTCGTCTCGACGACTTCGCCATTGACCGAGCGCGTCAGGGTGACGTCCTGTTTGATCTGCTGCAACGAATTCAGATAGTCCGCCATCTCATCCTCGTTCATGGCGGGTTCAGCCTCTCCCGCCTCAACCGGTTCAGCGATCGGCGCCTCCTGCGCGGCGGCGAGAGAAAAGGGGCCCGCGGCGATTGCGAGCGTTGCGGCGGCGATAAATGGCGCTTTCAGAGTCATGGGCCCTCCAAGGCTCTATCGAACATCTGCACAAATCATAGGCGATGGTTCGCCGATTGTCCCGGTTCAGGCGTCTGCAGAAATTACGAAACGGTCAGGGTTCGACGGCGCGGGCGCGTCGGCGGTCGGGCCGAATACCGTATTAAACGACCGCATAAGCGCCGCGTCGGCCTCGTTCATGGTCGCCGGAAGGCCGAGATCGACCAGGCTTGTGACGCCATAGCCCGGCGTCGCGACGCCGCAGGGCACGATGCCGCCGAAATGAGCGAGATCTGGTTCAACGTTCAGGGCTATGCCGTGAAAGCTCACCCAATGACGAAGGCGGATGCCGATGGCCGCGATCTTGTCTTCGCGGCGGGCCTCGCCCGGCCGCGTGCGATCCACCCAGACGCCGACGCGGTCCTCGCGCCTTTCGCCCCTGACGCCGAATTCGGCGAGCGCGCCGATGATCCAGTCCTCCAGCGCGGCGACAAACCCCCGGACGTCGCGGCGTCGTGCGGCGAGATTGAGCATCACATAAGCGACCCGCTGGCCCGGCCCGTGATAGGTGTATTGGCCCCCGCGCGGCGACTTGAAGACCGGAAAACGCCGGTCAATGAGGTCCTCATCCTTGGCGCTCGTCCCCGCCGTATAGAGGGGCGGGTGCTCCAGCAGCCAGACGCATTCCCGCGCTTCCCCAGACCGGATCAGCGCCACGCGCCTTTCCATCGCCGCGGCGGCCTCGAGATAGCCGACCCGGCCCGGCGAGACAGCCCATTCGACGGGCTGATCGAGGAAAAAGGCCATATTTAACGAGGTTCTAACCAAAGGGCGCGAAGCTTTCGGGGTTGCGTATGCTGGGGTAACACCGCCAATGGACGCTGTCGAACGGATCGACGTCGAGCTTTCTTTCGTGGTCGGCGCTGCGGATATGCCGCTCGCCGCAGCGCTGGCGCTTGGCCGCGGCGCGGTGGTGCCGCTCGGCCGCGACGCCTCGAAGCCGATCTCGATTCTCGCCAATGGCCGCCGGATCGCCGACGGCAGGGTCCGCCTTATCGGCGACCGCATTGCGGTGGAAGTCGCCGGCGAGCGCGCTGAGACGGCGGGCGACGCTGATTAAGGGCTTGAGGGGCGGGGAGGCTTTTGCTATCCCGCGCGCCGGCTTCGAAATCCTCTGAAGCTTCAAGTGCGGTCGTGGCGGAACTGGTAGACGCGCAGCGTTGAGGTCGCTGTGGAGCAATCCGTGGAAGTTCGAGTCTTCTCGACCGCACCATTTTCTTTCCAACCCCATCTGTGACGCCTGCGCGCCCGGACGTATGATCTGCGTTCAATCGGGTGTGGGGCCTCTATGAAAAGAAAGCTGATCTTAGCGGCCGTTGCGGCCGCGGCTTGCGCCAATGCGTTTGCAGGAGAGGCGCCGCCGGTTCACGGCAGATGGCGCATCACACGCATCGTTCCGGGGCCCTGGGGGACTGCGGACAGCTATATGCCGTCCTCCGCACATTTGATTGGCGAGAGCGTGACCTTCATGCGGGGCGAGGTCGTCGCGCCGCGACCCGTCGGCTGCTGGCGCGCAACCTATACGTCCTACGACGCGCCGGTTGAGGAGATGTTCCAAAGTGCGGGCATCGGCAAAGACGGCGCGATTGCGCTCGGCGTCAAGGGGCCGACAATTTCGAGTTTCTCGGTCAGCTGCAGCGAGGGACTTTATGAATACCATCGCGTCACCGCATCCTCGATCCTGGTCGGAATTGACAATCAGGTCTGGACCCTCGACCGGACGGCGGGAACGCGCGCGTCGGCGCGTTCGCCCGAGGGCGTCGTGCAGCGCTTTCTCGAACGCCATTTCGCGGGCGCTATGGAATTTCAGAAAGACGCCGTCTCTGAAAAACGCGAATTTTTTACCGACGCTTTCGTAGCGAAGATGGCCGCCTATCTCGACAGCAATAAAAATGCTGATGAGCCGCCTGTGATCAATGGCGATCCGTTTACAGACTCCCAGGAATATCCAGCGCGCTTCGCAGTGGGCGGCGATAAAAAGAAAGAGCCGGGAATTCTCGTTCCGGTCGAGTTCTCCGACGCCTTTGCGTCAAAGACTGTCCGCTACGATCTGAAGCGGGAAGGCGGGCGCTGGCGGATCGACGATCTCGTCTTTGAGGATGGAACGCGGCTTTCCGAACATATCGGCGAGTGACCGGACGGATTTTGGTTAACAAGGCATAAACGCTGCAGCGCCGCCGTTCATGAAGGCGCGTCAGCTGATCATCGCCGCACTGTCTCTCCCCCTGCTCGCCGCCGGCGCGGCGGCGGAAACGGTCGTCATCCGTCCCGATCCTTGCCCGGCGCCGGCCGACGCGCCGAAATTCATCATGTTTCTTGGGCCGGACGCTGAGGACCTCAATCCGGATCGGGCGATCGCCGAGGATGTGGTCGTTTTTTACGCGGTCCCGGCGCACGGCTGGGCCTCGACCCGCCTTCTGGCGCGATTTGATCTCGAAGGCGCGCCGCGCCGTCCGGTCAGGGCGCGCGCCTGCGGCCGGTGAGACGCTCCGCCCGCGTAGACAAGCCCCGCAGTCCTTCCTAAGAGACGGCTCCCGCCTTGCCCGGAGCTTTCGATGCGCCTTTCCCGCTACTACCTGCCGCTCCTGAAGGAGACGCCCTCAGAGGCGCAGATCGTCTCGCATCAATTAATGCTGCGCGCCGGCATGGTTCGACAGGAAAGCGCCGGCATCTACGCCTGGCTGCCGCTCGGTTTTCGCGTTCTGAAGAAAATCGAGCAGATCGTCCGTGAAGAGCAGGATCGCGCCGGCGCCGTTGAAATGCTGATGCCGACCATCCAGTCGGCGGAACTCTGGCGCGAGAGCGGACGCTATGAGGCCTATGGCAAGGAAATGCTGCGCATCAAGGATCGCGCCGATCGCGAGATGCTGTTCGGTCCGACCAATGAAGAGATGATCACCGAGATCTTTCGCGCCGGCGTCAGGTCCTACAAGGACCTGCCGAAAATGCTCTATCACATCCAGTGGAAGTTTCGCGATGAGGTGCGCCCGCGCTTCGGCGTCATGCGCGGCCGCGAATTCCTGATGAAGGACACCTATTCCTTCGACGCCGATCAGGAAGGCGCGCGCAAGAGCTATAACAAGATGTTCGTCGCCTATCTGCGGACCTTCGCGCGCATGGGGCTCACATCAATCCCGATGCGCGCCGACACCGGGCCGATCGGCGGCGATCTCAGCCATGAATTCATCGTGCTCGCCGACACCGGCGAAAGCGCCGTCTTCTGCGACAGCAGGCTTCTCGACCTTGACGTTCCGGGCGCCGATACGGATTTCGACGGCGACCTGCAGCCGATGATTGATCGCTACACGTCCTATTATGCGGCGACGGAAGAAAAGCATGACAACGCCGAGTTCGAGACGAAAGTCGCGAAAGACGACCGCGTCGCGGCGCGCGGCATCGAAGTCGGGCATATTTTCTATTTCGGCGACAAATATTCCGCGCCGATGAAAGCCGTCGTCACCGGCGCCGATGGCAAGGATCGCGCCGTTGAAATGGGGTCTTACGGCGTCGGCGTTTCCCGGCTCGTTGGCGCGATCATCGAAGCCTATCACGATGAAGCGGGCTGCAAATGGCCGGTCCCGGTTGCGCCGTTCCATGTCGGCCTGATCAATATCAAGGTCGGCGATGCGGCGACGGACGAAGCGAGCGCCAAGGCCTATGCGGCGCTTGAAGGGGCGGGCGTCGACGTTCTCTATGACGACACCCCCGCGCGGCCCGGCGAGAAATTCGCGCGTATGGATCTCATCGGCTTGCCGTTCCAGCTCATCATCGGCCCGCGCGGGCTCGAAAGCGGCAAGGTCGAAATAAAGCGCCGCTCTGACGGCCATCGCGACGAGCTTTCGCTCGACGCCGCGATTGAGATGCTGAAGCGCGATGTCGCCTCGGCGTTGAAGGTCTGACGCGCCGCGCCCGCCTCCGGGGGGGCCATCATTTTGCCATAGCCGCAAACTGGGATAGGACCCGCACACGGAAAATCCGGTCGGAATTTCTTTGGTCGAGAGTGATGAGCACGGCAACCGCCCTTAATGCGCCCGCGTCAACGCCGCCATTCTCGTTTTTCGAGTGGATGGTGGCACGGCGTTACCTCGGCGCGACGAAGTCCGGCAAGGGCGTGTCGCTGATATCGATCATCGCCTTCGGCGGCATCCTGCTCGCCGTCGCTGTGCTTATTATCGTCATGTCGGTGATGCAGGGGTTCAGGGCTAAACTTCTTGACCAGCTTCTCGGCGTCAACGGCCACATATTCGTTCAGAGCGATGCGCCGATTGAAGATTATGAAGCATTGATTGAGCGGCTGCGCGCCGCGCCCGGCGTGACGCAGGCGGTGCCGCTCATTCAGGCGCCGGTCTATGCGAGCGCCTATAATGAAACCGGCATCATCATGCGCGCCATCAGGAAGGAAGACCTGATGGCGATCAATTATGTCGTCGGCGTCGATCAGGAAACAGGGCGCAGCCATGTCGTCGCCGGGTCTTTCGACAATTGGGGGGTCGGCAAGAACGGCGGCAATGAAATCGCGATCGGCAATCGCGTCGCCTGGTCGCTCGGCGTCGGGCCCGGCGATAAGGTGACGCTGATATCGGGACGCGGCCCCGATACGCCGTTCGGACCGACATTGCAGAAAAAAACCTATACGGTCGGCGCCATCTTCGAGGTCGGCAATTCGGAATATGACAGCTTTATCGGATTCATGCCGCTTGAACAGGCGCAGCTTTTCTTCGGATTCGGCGACTCCATCGAACAGATTGAAATCAAGGTCGCCGATCCGGAGCGCGTGAAATCCTACAAGCCGGCGCTCGCTGAAATCACGCCCGGCATGTCGCTGCGCGACTGGCAACAGCAGAACCAGTCCTATTTCAACGCGCTGCAAACGGAACGCAGCGTCATGCGGCTAATTCTCTTGCTTATCGTCGCCGTCGCCGCGCTCAACATCATCACGGGCCTTATCATGCTCGTTAAAGACAAGACGGGAGACATCGCCGTTCTTCGAACGATGGGCGCGACGCAGGGCGCGATCATGCGCATCTTCTTTTTGTCCGGTTCTCTGATCGGCGTCATCGGGACCATCGCCGGCGCGATCGCAGGCGCGCTCTTTGTCTGGAATATCGATGCGATCGAGACGTTCCTGTCATGGATATTCAACACCGATCTCTTCCCGGCTGACGTTTATTATTTTAACGCGATCCCGGCGAAGATGCAGTGGCGCGAAGTCGGTCTGATTGTCGGCTGGTCTCTCTTTATGTCCTTTGTTGCGACGATCTATCCCGCATGGCGCGCCGCGCGGTTGGACCCTGTCGAGGCGCTTCGTTATGAATGACGCCTCAGCGGCCGACGAAAACATCGTCTTGCGCCTTCAGGGCGTCGCAAGGCGCTATGGCGATCTTGTCATCCTTCAGCCGTCGGATTTCACGCTGAAACGAAGCGAGACTGTCGCGCTGCTTGGGCCGTCCGGTTCCGGCAAGTCGTCGCTTCTTCATATCGCCGGCTTGCTCGAAGCGCCGAGCGAGGGCGAGGTTTTTATCGGCGGCGTCGCCACATCGAAACTCGCGGACGCCGCGAAGACGCGGCTTCGGCGTGATTTTCTTGGCTTCGTCTATCAGTTCCATCATTTGCTGCCGGAGTTCTCCGCGCTTGGGAACGTATCGCTGCCGCAGCTCATCCGCGGCGCGAGCCGCGCTGACGCGGAGGCGGAGGCCAAGCGTCTGCTGTCGGCGCTCGGGCTTGGCGAACGGCTCGATCACCAGCCGGGCCAATTGTCCGGCGGCGAACAACAGCGGACGGCGATCGCGCGCGCGCTCGCAAACCACCCTAAGGTTTTGCTTGCGGACGAGCCTACCGGCAATCTCGACCCCAAAACGTCAGACAAGGTCTTCGAAGCCCTTCTGTCGGTTGTCAGGGCCGAAGGCCTTTCGGCGCTGATTGCGACCCATGATCGCCGTCTCGCCGCAAAGCTCGATCGCATTATCGCCATTGAAGACCAGCGCCTTGTCGAGGTCGGGCGCCAAGCGCTCGACAGCTGACGAAGCCGTTTGGCAAGGTCGTCCGCCCGCGGCATAATCGCCGCAGGGAAGGGAGGGTCTGCATGGGTTGGAACCGGCCGATCGTTCATGCGCCGACGCTGTCGGGCGTAATCGAAGAGCAGGCGAGGCTTCAGCCGGACAGGCTGGCGCTCACATTTGAGGGCCGCTCATGGACCTATAAGGAACTCAACGCCTGGAGCGATCAGGCGGCGCAGGCGCTGATCGCATGCGGATTGAAGCGCGGCGACCGGCTTTGCTGGCTTGCCCGCAATCTGGCGGCGTTCTGGCCGAGCTTGATCGGCGCGTCGAAAATCGGCGCCGTGATGACGCCGGTGAACTGGCGTCTCGCCCCGGCCGAGATCGCGCAGATCATATCCGACGCTGCGCCGAAACTGTTTGTCGGCGAGAAAATGTTTGTCGATCCGTTGCGCGCTGTCGACGATTTTGAAATGCCGCGGACGATGCTTCTTGAAGCGGAAGGCGACGACAATTTTGAATGCCTGATCGCCGCACAAGAGGCGGTTCGGCCGGACTTCTCGCCGGCGCGCGACGATGTCGTCGTGCAGCTATACACAAGCGGCACGACCGGCCTGCCGAAAGGCGTCGTACTCTCAAACCGTTGCTATCATGAAATCGGCGACGCAGGAATCGCCGCTGGCGTCTTGACGCCTCAACATGATGAAGAGGCGGCGTTGCACGCGCTGCCGCATTTTCATATTGCGGGCGTCAACTTCGGATTTATGGCCTGGACGAGATCGATGCCGGTCATCCAGCATCGCCAGTTTGATCCCGCGGCGATCGTCAGGGAGGCGCAGGCGGGAACGCCGCTCAATTCTTTTTTCGTGCCGGCGATGATCATGATGATCCTGCAGGCGGCGAAAGCCGCAGGCGCGCCGGTCGATAAGTTCGCCAATGTCAGTTATGGCGCGGCGCCGATGCCCGAAACGCTTCTCGATGCGGCGATGGCGGCGATGCCGCATGCGCGCTTTTCGCAATTTTACGGCATGACGGAGACGACAGGCGGGCTAAGCGTCCTTGCGCCTGAGGAGCATGCTAAGGGCCGTAAACAGCGCGTTTCCGCCGGCAAGCCGCTGCCCGGTTGCGAAGTGAAGATTGTCGATCCTGAAACGCGCAAGGAAGCGCCGCAAGGCGAGGTCGGGGAAATCATCATGCGCGCGCCCTTCATCATGGAGGGGTACTGGAACAAGCCTGACGCGACGCACGCCGTCTTGCGCGACGGTTGGTATTCGACCGGCGATGCGGGCCGTTTCGACGAGAACGGATTTCTTTACGTTGTCGACCGCGTGAAGGACATGATTATCTCGGGCGGCGAGAACATCTATCCGGCTGAGCTTGAAAACATCCTCGCCGGCCACCCGGCGATTCTTGAAGCCGCAATCGTCGGCCTGCCTGATGAAAAATGGGGCGAGCTTGTGCGCGCCTTCATCGTCAGGAGGCCGGGCGCGCAGCTTTCCACCGAGGAAGTCGTCGACTTTTTGAAGCCGAAAATCGCCAGTTTCAAATTGCCAAAAAAGATCGACTTCCTTGACGCGCTGCCGCGCAATCCGTCGGGCAAAATTCTTAAAACCGCGCTCAGAAAGCTCTAATCGCCCGCCTCGGCTTTTTTCGCCTTTATGCGCGCCACACCCGCGTTCAGCCGGTCAAGATGGATCGCGTTCGGATGCAGTCCATCGCGCTTGGCGATCATGATCGCGCGTTCATACTCGCTTATCGCTTGATTGAATTCGCCAGCGTTTTCATGAACCTGCGCCGCGAATGCTGCGAAGTTTGCGTTTTCAGCGTGATATTTTTTTGCGCGCTTGATGACGGCGAGACCGGCCTCTGGGCGGTCGCTGTGGGAAAGACGGATCGCTGCAATCCCGAAATCGAACCAGGAAGGGAAAAAACGAAAACCGAGCGCACTTTCTTTCTCGTCAAACCACGAATTCACGCCTGCGGCGCCATTCGCTTCACCTGCTTGACGCGCTTCTTCAGCAAAGCCGAAGGCCGGGAAAAGTTTCATCATTCCAGCATTGAGGCCGCCGGTGAAATTCCAGAAATGATCGGCCTTCGGCATGATGTCGAACGACCAGTCAAGCGAAGCTGGCGCATTCGCTTCGAACAATTCGGCAAGCTCGCGGCTTGACGGCGTCGTCGGCCCGCCATCGCCTTCACCAACCGCGATATACACAAATGAGTTGAAATCGGTATTTGATCCAAAGAGCGCCGAAGCCTCTTCAAACAAAACGCGGTCAGCGACCCATGAGCTTGGGCTTAGAGCAATGAAAGCTTTAAAAAATTCCGGCTCTTGAAAGAAGGCATGGAGGGCGAATACGCCGCCGAATGAATGTCCGATTAAAACGCGATCGTCAGACGATGAATATTTTTCATCGACAAGCGGCGCCCAATCGTTTTGAACGAACGCGAGAAAGGCGTCCGCCTCGCCGCTGTCATCATAATCGCTGTCGGATCGCGGCAGAAAATCGCGGTTTCGATTAACGTTTCTAACGCCTGTGACGATAACTGGCGGTATCGCGCCATTATCGGTCAAAAAGTCGAACGCTGCAGCGACAAGTTCGAAATTCCACTCGGCGTCAGTAACGAAAACGACCGGCAAGGGGCCGTCTCCGCGATAATTGGGTGGAGTGCGGACGAAAATCTCGCGCTTTTCCCCTAACGCTGTCGAATTGACGGTATGACGCTGCGTCCGGTCTGCGGCGTCGATCGTGTCGGCTGAGGCGGACTGGAGCGAGATGAAAGCGACGAATAAGACCGTGTATGCCGGGATTGCGCGCATAGGGACCTCTCTATTCCGAGAAAATGCTACATATGTAACATCCGGAGGACCACCCTGTTTCGCTCACGTGTTCGTTATCATGACGCATTAAAGCCCGGACTGACGCGCGGCGAGATCGAGCATGATCTCTTCCGAGCCGCCGCCGATCGCCATCACGCGCACTTCGCGATAGATGCGCTCGACGCGGCAGCCGCGCATAAAGCCGGCGCCGCCTAAAATCTGCATCGCCTCGCGCGCGCAGAATTCCATCGTTCGCGTCGCCTGCACCTTTAGGAGCGACAATTCGGCGACCGGCGTCTCGCCTCTTTTGACGCGCCATGCGCAATTGTCGAGCAGCGCCGTCGAGGCGTGAACTTGCCGCAGCATTTCAGCGAATTTGTGACGGATCACCTGATGCTTTGCGAGCGGCTTGCCGAAGGTTTCGCGGTCCAGCGCCCAGGCTGCGGCGTCTTCTATGCAAACCCGCGCGAAGGCGATCGCTTGCGCCGCCATGCCGAGGCGTTCGCCGTTGAAATTGGCGACGATGCCGGCGAAGCCGAAATTCTCGGCGCCGATCAAATTCGCGGCGGGGACGCGCACGTCTTCAAAATGTATGGTCGCGGTGTCAGACATCCACCAGCCCATTTTGTCGAGCTTCGTGCGCGTGACGCCGGGGCTATCCGCTTCGATCAACAGGAACGACAGACCGCCGGCGCCGGCCGCGCCGGTCCGCGCCGCGACGGTGAGATAATCGGCGCGCATGCCTGTCGTGATGAAGGTCTTTTCGCCGCTGACGATATAATGATCGCCGTCGCGGACCGCTTTCGTCCGGATATTGGCGACGTCGGATCCGCCGGACGGTTCGGTGACGCAGAGCGCGATCAGTTTTTTCCCGGCGATGACGTCGGGCGCGATGCTCGCCTTCAATTCATCCGATCCGAGCGCGATGATCGGCGGCAGGCCTATGCCGTGCGTCATCAGACCGGCGATAAGCCCGCCCGAACCGGCGCGCGCCAGCTCCTCCGATGCGATGATGGAATGAAAAACATCGACCCCGTCGCTGACGCCGCCATATTCCGCCGGGTAGCCGAGGCCGATCAGACCGATCTCGGCGGCGCGCCTGTGCAATTCGCGGGGGAATTTCCCTTCCTCGTCCCAGGCGTTCACATGCGGCGCGATCTCCCGTTCGACGAAGGCGCGCACGGTTTTACGCCACGCCTCGTGATCCTCGGTCAAATGAGGTGAGGGCAGGCGCGTTGCGTCAAAGGAAAGCGGTCGCATGGCGCCGCAATCTCTTGCCAATCCGCACCGGCGTCAACAAAGTCGCGCAGGTCAAACGGGAAGGGATGCGCGATGAAGCTCTATCATTGCCAGGGCGCGCGATCGCTGCGATGCGTCTGGGCGCTCGAGGAAATGGGCCTCGACTACGAAATCGAAACGCTGCCGTTTCCGCCGCGCGTGTTCGCCAAGCATTACAAGGAAGTCAATCCTCTCGGCACCGTGCCGGCCCTGATCGACGGCGATGTCATGCTGACGGAGAGTTCCGGCATCTGTCATTATCTTGCTGAGAAATACGGCCCAACATCGCTTGCGGTGAAGCCCGATGAGCCTGATTACGGCGCCTATCTCAACTGGATGTACCGATCGGATGCGACCCTTACTTTTCCCCTGACGATCGTATTCCGCTATTCGGCGCTTGAGCCTGAAGACCGACGCTTGCCGCAAGCGGCTGCGGATTATCGCAAATGGTTTTTGGGCCGCTGGTCGTCAGCGGAGGAGTGGCTTGAAGGGCGAGAATATCTTTGTGCGGATCGTTTCACCATGGCTGACATCTGTGTCGGTTTCGCTATTGATTTCGCGCTTGCAATCGGGGTTTCCGAGGCGCTGACGCCGAACGTCGATCGCTGGCGCCGAAGCATAACTGATCGTCCTGCCTATCAGCGGTCGTCAAGTCTTAAATAGTCAACGCGGATCGGGAAATGCATCGGCGGACGCAGTTGCGCCGTACAGGATATGCTTGCAGTCTCCATGTAACAAAAGGAATCCGGAAAAAATAAATTTTCGACTGGACGCGACGATGAAATTTTCATGCAAGCTGATTGGCATTTCTTTGATCGTGTTGCTCGGCGTCGATTGCGCGACTTAAAGAGGCGGCCAACGCATGGGCGGCATGTCGGCGGATGACCAAAAGCTTGCTGAAGACGCTCAAAAAAAACAGCGATGTCGATGGAGAAAAGTCTCTCTCGACGCGGCAATGGACCGATATCGCTATCATTCCGTCAAGCTCATGGACGATGAAAGAGGCGAAACCAAAATCATCTGCAAATGGCTTATTCCCAAAGGAATAAAATTTGCTCAGAAAATCTGCAGAACAAAAGAAGAGTGGACGGAAACGCGGAGCTGGTCTCAACGAAATGAAAGGGATATTCAGCGCGACAACACTAACGCGAAATGTCCCGGATGCTGAGCCGTTTAAGATGAGAACCATTCTAGTGGGCAGGCCTTGTTTTTCGGCAATGAGTGGGCGTGGTGTATTGCAAACCGCTTGCTAAGCCATACTTGCAGGTCGCAGAGACCTTGTGTTTTCGCCCTGCTGGTCGGGGTGGTCCTTTTGAACGTCCGGTGATATTATATCACTCAGGGAGCCTTTTAGGCTGTCGTCAAGAAAATAGTAACTGGATGGAGTCACATGCAATTCAAGCTAATGGCCGCGCTTTTCGCAGGCGCGCTAGTTGCGGGTTGTGCGACGGCTGAACAAACAGCAGCGCGCGAAGCCGCCACCCAGCAACGACTGGCTGCAGTCAAGGCTGAAGCGGGCGAAGAAAAGGTTTCGCTCAACGCCTCTCTCGAAGAATATGGCAAGATGACGCTCCTGGACGATGAGACCGGCGAGGAGAAGATTATCTGTAAATACCAGCGCGTGACCGGATCAAGGTTCGGCAAGAAAACATGTGCAACGCCGAGAGAGTGGGAACAGCTTCGCCGCGATTCGCGTGAAAATACGGAGGAGACGCAGCGCAATATGGACGCAAGATGTCCTGGCGGCGGGGTATGCTGACGCTGTAATGGGCAGCCGCCGCTTCTGGCTGAGTTTGGTTGAAGCGTTGCCCGCTAGGAAGGCAGGCGACGTTTTTCGCTAGGAAAAATTTTGACCAGCTGGTGAGACGATGTCGCCAGCCGGCTTTTTTTGTTTAATTTCAGGCTGCATCATTTTGAAGCCGACGATCATGAAAGTGACGCTTAGCGACTGTGGTGCGCTTGGCGGTCTTGTGTTCAAATGTCTCAGAAGTGCTGCAATTATTCTAGACAAGTGAATCATGACGCGAGGATTTCTGACCGCGCTGTCATTTTCCTTGCTGGCCGCCGGATGCGTGACCACTGAGCGAACGGAGGCCTATCGTGCGCAGTCCCTCCAGCGCCTTGCCGATGTGAAGGAGACGAATGGCGATCAGAAAGCATCGCTTAACGCCTCTCTTGAAGAATATGGAAAGGTGACGCTCCTCGACGATGAAACCGGCGAGGAAAAGATCATCTGCAAATATGAAAAAACAACCGGATCGCGGTTCGGCCGAAAAATCTGCGCGACGCCGCGCGAGTGGGATCAAAAGCGCATTGACTCGCAGGAAAACGCAAGGAAAACGCAGCGCAGCATGAATGCGCGCTGTCCTGCGAACGGTACGGGCGGCACGCCCGGGGCTTGCTGATTTAGCGGTGTTTTTCAGTGAGTTTCGGCGATTCTAATGCCGAGCTTTCTCAAAGCCGCGCAATCTCGATCCACTTGTCGATCACGCGAGCGATATGCGCCTCATTGCCCAGGAGGCGGTCATGCACGAGGAGGCCGGTCATCATCGCGCGTGAAATCGTCAGGATCGTGCGCAATTCGTCGGCAGTCTGATCCGTGGCCGGGAGAAGTTCCGCAAGTTCGGCGTCAATCAATTCGCGCCATCGTGCGAGCGCCGGCGTCGTCCGCTCCTGCAACGCCTCATCCGTTCTGGCCGCTGTGAGAATTTCGAGGATCGCGGCGTAATCGTCGCTGCAAAACTGCTCTCGCCATGATCGGCGCACGACCTCGCCAAATGCATCCTTGTCGCGCGCAAGATCGACGCGGGCGACCGCGAACCAGGCGACGGAGCGCGTCAACAGGAAATCAAGAACGCCGGCGACAAGGTCTTCTTTGCTCGGGTAATGGTGCTGCAGGGCGCCCTGGCTGACGCCGGCGCGCGCCGCGATCTTGCCGATCGAGGTTCCGTGATAGCCGGCCGCCGCCAGGCAGGCGGTCGCCGCCTCGCAGACGCGGCAGCGCATCGCCTCGCTTTTCTCGCGCTGGCGGCTGTAAATTTCCGCCTCTGCTTGCGAAGCTTGACCGGTTTCCGACCCAGACATAGGCCTAAAAGCCTCGGTCGTTTGCGCGCGGCCTGTCAATGAAACTGCGCAGTAAAGAGGCTTCCATGCAGCTTACCGCCGAACACGAACAGATCCGCTCCACGCTGAAAAAATTTATCGACGTCGAGATCAACCCTTATGTCGACGAGTGGGAAGAGGCGGAGATTTTCCCTGCGCATCAGGTTTTCAAGGGATTGGGCGATCTTGGCCTGCTCGGCGTCAACAAACCGGTCGAATATGGCGGCATGGGGCTCGACTGGTCTTATGCCGCGGTCGTCGCAGAGACCCTCGGCCATATTAATTGCGGCGCGGTGCCGATGGCGATCGGCGTTCAGACCGATATGGCGACGCCGGCATTGGCGCGCTTCGGTTCGGACGCGGCGAAAGAAGATTTCCTGCGCCCATCGATCGCCGGCGATTATGTCGCCTGCCTTGGCGTTTCCGAGGTCGGATCGGGCTCTGACGTCGCCTCGATCAAGACGACGGCGAAGAAGGACGGCGACGACTACGTCATTAACGGCGGCAAGATGTGGACGACAAACGGCACGCAGGCTGACTGGATGTGCCTGCTGGCGAATACGTCGGACGATCAGATTCATCGCAATAAGACGTTGATTTGCCTGCCGCTCAAGGACGACAACGGCAAGCATCGCAAGGGAATTGAAGTTGCGCGCAAGCTGAAAAAACTCGGCATGCGTTCAAGCGATACGGCGCAATTCCATTTTGAAGATGTCCGCGTCCCGCAGCGCTATCGCATCGGGGAAGAGGGCGCCGGCTTCATGTATCAGATGCTGCAATTCCAGGAAGAGCGGCTCTGGGGATCTTTGTCGGGTCTTATCGGCATGGAAAAGACGATCGACCAAACGATCGACTATACGCGCCAGCGCAAGGCGTTCGGACAATCGATCCTCGATAATCAGGTCGTGCATTTCCGGATGGCCGAATTGAAAACGGAATTGCAGGCGCTGCGTTCGCTGACCTGGGATGCGGTAGGAAAGATGCTCTCGGGAGAAGACGTGACCATGCTCGCGTCGATGGCGAAGCTGAAGGCCGGCCGGCTGATCCGGGAAGTGAACGATTCCTGCCTGCAATATTGGGGCGGCATGGGATTCATGGAGGAAACGCCGGTAAGCCGCGCCTATCGCGACGGGCGCCTGGCTTCCATCGGCGCCGGCGCCGATGAAGTGATCCTATCGATCATCTGCAAATATATGGGCATCCTGCCGGGCAAGACGAACCGTTAACCGCCGCCCTAGATGTCGACGCCCTTGCGATTAACGCGCGACGGGCGGTTTTCGACGCCGAGTTTTTCGACGGCCCGCGCCCGGAAACGGGCCTTGCTGGCGCTGTTCAGCCGCCCATAGGTCTCAGCCCGGCCGCCATATTCCTCGCCATAGAGGTCGGCGGCGACATTATCGACAAAGGCGCGCTCCGTCGTGGAAAGGGTCGACCAATAGGACGAAAACGCCTCCGCCCGACCGCCGGATGGCGCCAGGCACAATAATAGGGTCGAAATCCCGACAAGCACCCTCAGACGCACAAAACCCCCAAATCCCACGCAACTACCTTACCGTACGGTAATCTGGTTTCAACCGACTGAAACCATCCTTCCGAATTAGGCCCGGGCGATTAAAGCCGAGGCAACCATACCGCCTTGCGTCTGGCGGCCCATTCCGTTAAAGGGCCCCTCCGAAGGCGGCCGCCGAAAGGCGAGCCGCGCCGTTATTTTTGCTGAGGGTTATCCCAATGGCCGTCCCCAAGAAGAAAACCTCGCCCTCGCGCCGCGGCATGCGCCGCGCGCATGATCGGCTCGCCAATCCGACCTATGTCGAGGACCGCGAGTCGGGCGAACTGCGCCGCCCGCATCATATCGACCTCAAGACCGGCCGCTACAAAGGCCGAAAAGTGTTGGAGCCGAAAGGCGAGTAGACGGCGAAGTGATTTTCGCATGCAAGCGCCGCCCCGGACGGGCGGCGTTTTTTATTGCGCTTTTGTTTTCCCGTTGCGGCAATTGAGGCGGCTGGGGTCGTTTTTTCGCCCCATTTCGGCGCCGATTCCCGCTAACCTTTCGGTAATCAGGCCGCGTGCGATCGCAGCGTTTGCGCTGGCGCGGTTCGGGCAGGGGCGAAAGGGAATTGCCGTGAAAAATCTGATGGGGCTTGCGGGCGTCGGCTTTGGCGGACTGTTTCTCGCGTCATGCGTCACCTATCCGTACGACACAGCCTTTAATTCATGCGAGCGCGAGGCGAACGCCTGTTATCGCCTGTGCGAAGACATTCCCGATGAAGGCGGCTATGTCGCCTGCCAACGACATTGCGATCGCGATATCGATCGCTGCTTCGATCAAGCCTATTCGCCTTATTCCGGCAGCTATTACGGATCGTCCTACCCGTCGCCCTGGTACGGCCGCTACGGCTCCTGGTATCCGAACACCGGCTATTATTTCACCTTTAACAGTTACGACCGCTACGGCTACAGGAAGAACAAGCGCCATCATCCGCGAGGCGATCGCGATTGGCGTGATCGGCGTGATCGGGATGGCGACGGAAGGGACTGGCGCGACCGTCGCAATGATAACCCGACAACCCCGACGCCGCCGCGCAATCCGGACTATGTCGCGCCCGGCGGCTCATCGGACGGCGGCGCCCGCGCGACGCCGCGCCGCCAACGAGACGGCGACCGGCTGATCGATCGGCCACGTAGGCCTAATCGCGCCTATCGCAATAATTCAGGCCCGTCGGGCGCAGCGCCTGGAGCGGCTTCGCCGCCGGCCTCCAGCGTCCCGCCGCCGACGACGCGAACGCGCCAGCCGCGCCAGACGCCGCCGGCGGGCGCAACGCCGACACCCAGCGCGCCGCAGCCGACTTATACGCCGCCCCCCGCTGACAACAGCGCCCCGCCGTCATCCGAGAGGCCGGCCAGGGGCGCACGCGGCAATCGCAGCGGCGGCAACAGTCAAACGCCGGACCGCGACCGCGAGTAAGGAGCAGTCCTTGAAACCCTTCTCGCGCGCTTTATAGAGGCGCCAAGCCCTGAACCGCGCGAGGAGACGCCATGACCGCCATCATCGACATTTTCGGCCGTGAGATCCTGGACAGCCGCGGCAATCCGACGGTCGAGGTCGATGTCGTCCTTGAAGACGGCTCAATGGGCCGCGCGGCCGTTCCTTCCGGCGCATCGACCGGCGCCCATGAAGCGCATGAGCTTCGCGACGGCGACGAACGTTACGGCGGTAAGGGCGTGAGTCAGGCTGTCGCGGCGATCAACGGCGAAATTTTCGACGCGCTTTCAGGTCTGGAAGCGGAAGATCAGATCGACATCGACGAAACGCTGATCGCGCTTGACGGAACGGACAATAAATCGCGCCTCGGCGCGAACGCGATCCTCGGCGTGTCGCTCGCGACAGCGAAGGCCGCCGCTGAAGCGTCAAGCCTGCCGCTCTACCGCTATGTCGGCGGCGTTTCGGCGAGAACGCTGCCGGCGCCGATGATGAATATCGTCAATGGCGGCGCGCATGCCGACAACCCGATCGATATCCAGGAATTCATGATCATGCCGCTCGGCGCCGAAACATTCGCCGATGCGCTGCGCTGGGGAGCGGAGATTTTTCACGCGCTCAAAAAGGGCCTGAAAGGCGCCGGCCACAACACCAATGTCGGCGACGAAGGCGGTTTCGCGCCGAATTTGAAATCAACCGATGAAGCGCTCGGCTTCATTATGAAAGCGATCGAGTCGGCCGGGCGCAAACCCGGCGAAGACGTCTTCATCGCGCTCGACGCGGCGTCAACAGAGTTTTTCCGCGACGGCAAATATCATCTCGAAGGCGAGGGAAAAATTTTCGGCGCCGGTGAAATGGTCGCTTATTACGACGATCTTGTTTCCCGTTATCCTATCGTCTCGATCGAGGACGGCATGGCTGAAGACGATTGGTCCGGGTGGAAAGCGCTGACGGAGAAAATCGGCGCGCGCTGCCAACTCGTCGGCGACGATCTCTTCGTAACGAACGACAAGCGCCTGAAAGACGGCATCGCCAAGGGTTGCGCGAACTCAATCCTCGTCAAGGTCAACCAGATCGGCACGCTGACGGAAACGCTGCGCGCTGTCGAGCGCGCGCAACGCGCCGGCTATACCGCCGTCATGTCGCACCGCTCGGGCGAAACGGAAGATTCAACAATCGCCGACCTCGCGGTTGCGACGAATTGCGGTCAGATCAAGACGGGTTCGTTGGCCCGCTCTGACCGGACAGCGAAATACAATCAGCTCCTGCGGATCGAGCAGGAACTCGGCGACGCGGCGCGCTACGCCGGCAAGGATATGCTGAAAAGCCGGCGTTAACGCTTTTGCGGCCGCAATAATCCGGCATTGCAATCTTCGCGTGTTGCAGAATCCGCTTGAGAGGCGGGTTGTGGACGCGGATGACGCTTTAAAACAGATTGTTGAGCGCTGAGAGCATGGCCGGCATTGAGCGTTATGTCATTTTCCCGACGTAAAGGCGGCAATGTGATTCCCCATGCGGTCGGCGTGCTGGAACGCAGTAAAGCGGTAGTGCGCGATGACGGTGCTTGAGGTTTCTTCTGACGCTCCCCTCTGGGCGAAATACGGCGCTGACGCGCTGCTGGTTCTGCATATCGGCGGCGGCGCTGTCGGCATCGCGACGGGGTGGGTCGCTGTGACGTCGCGGAAAGGAGAAACGATTCATAGAGCTGCGGGCCGCATTTTCTTTATTGCGATGCTGATCTGCTATGTTGTTGCGACGGGTGTCGCGCCATTTCTGAGCGACGGCCAAAGGGTGAACACGATCGCCGGCCTGCTGGCGCTTTATATGCTGCTGAGCGCCTGGAGGACCGTAAGACGGCGCGAAACGGCGCCGGAATGGCCGGAAAAAGCGGGGCTCATCATGGCGCTGATGATTATCGCGATGAATTTCGTTTTCATCCAATTGGGCGCGTCAAGTTCTACCGGAATGATAGACGGTGCGTCCTATGAGCCGCTCTATCTCTTCAGCATCATCGCTTTTTTCGCCGCGGCCGGAGAGATGAATCTCATCCTGCGCGGCGGCCTCAGCGCCGACGGGCGCATCGCACGGCATTTATGGAGAATGTGCGTATCGTTTTTCATCGCATCCGGTTCGTTCTTTCTTGGTCAGCAGCAGGTGATGCCCGGCTGGATGCGGGGGTCGCCCGTGCTGATTGCGCTTGCGCTTGCGCCGCTCATTTTCATGGTGTTCTATCTAGTGAAGGTGAGGCTGTGGCCGAAACGGCGATCGCCCCTACGCGCTTAACGCTTTATTAACCACAATTCGACTCAGGTGAGTCGCAAGGCGCGGCGTGCGAGGCGCGCCGAAATTGAGTGACGGCGCGGGCGGGCGCTGCGGGGCGATTATGCGTTTTTCTTTGCGTTTGCTGGTCGACGTTGCGGCGCCGGCTTTTTTCATGTGCGGCATCGTCTATTTCGGTTACGGCGCCGCGCTGGGCGCGACGGGCTACAAGACGCTGCAAGCGCTGCGCGTCGAAGTAGAGCAGAAATCAGCGGAAGTTGACGCGCTGGCCGAAAAGCGCCGGCGGCTTGAAATCGTCGCGCGCCAACTCAACCCGAAATCTCTCGATCCGGACCTCGTTGACGAGAAAATCCGCACCGTGCTCGGCTATGTCGACGAGAATGACGTCGTCGTGCCGCGCGACCAGCTTGAGGAAATCCTGAGCGAAGCGGCCGAGCGGCGGGACTTGTGAGGCTATGAGCCTTTCCCTAAAAGCGGGGTCGACTGTGACCGGAGATCCCGATGGCCGCGAAGAGCGCGAAAGCCGCCGCAAGGGCGAAGCCCGATAAGGCCGCCAGCAATCTTAACGCCACAAAGGCGGAATTGCTGAAATATTACAGGGATATGCTCCTAATTCGCCGATTCGAGGAGCGGGCGGGCCAGCTTTACGGTATGGGCCATATCGGAGGTTTCTGCCATCTTTATATCGGCCAGGAAGCGGTCGTTGTCGGCGTGGAGGCCGTCAAGAAGGAGGGCGATCAGACGATCACAGGCTATCGCGACCATGGCCATATGCTCGCCTGCGGCATGGACCCGAAAGGCGTCATGGCGGAGCTCACCGGGCGCGAGGGCGGCTATTCCAAGGGGAAGGGCGGCTCGATGCACATGTTCTCAAACGAAGCGAAATTCTACGGCGGTCACGGCATCGTCGGCGCGCAAATTCCGCTCGGCGCAGGTCTCGGCTTCGCTAACAAATACCGGAAAAACGGGCAGGTGAGCCTCACCTATTTCGGCGACGGCGCGTCGAACCAGGGGCAGGTCTTCGAGGCGATGAACATGGCGCAGCTCTGGAAGCTGCCCGTCGTCTTCATCATTGAGAACAATCAATACGCGATGGGAACGAGCGTGACGCGCGCCCACTCGGACACGCATCTTTACCGGCGCGGCGCCGCTTTCGGCATTCCCGGCATGGAAGTCGACGGCATGGACGTTCTTGAAGTGCGCGAAGCCGCGCGCGTCGCGATCGATCATGCGCGCGAAGGAAAAGGGCCCTACGTTCTTGAAATGAAGACGTACCGCTATCGCGGTCATTCCATGTCTGACCCCGCGAAATACCGGACCCGGGAAGAAGTCGACAAGGTTCGCGAACACAACGACCCGATCAAACGCTGCGAACAGCGCATATTTGACGGCAAGTTCGCAAGCGAGGACGAGCTCAAGGCGATTGATGCGGAGATCAAGGCGATCGTGAAAGAAGCTGCGGATTTCTCGCTGGAAAGCCCGGAGCCGGCGCCCGAAGAGCTTTATACGGATGTTCTCGCCTGATCGCGAGGCGAGCGGGAGAGCGAAGCCTTGGCCGATCGCCCTCTATCGCTGATCCATTTCCTCCCCTCATTCGCCTATGGGGGACAGCAACGTCGACTGGCGACGCTTGTTGAGCATTTAGGCCAAGCATTCAAACATCGCATCTGTTCTCTCGATGGCGACATCAGCGCGACCCCGCTTGTCGCATCCTATGAAAACGTCGTCGTCGAACCGTTCGTACTCGCCAAATCCGGCTTTCTCTCAATCTCCAATATCGCGACGATCAGGGCGGCCATAACGAGATCCGGCGCTGATTTGCTATGCACCTATAATTTTGGATCGATCGAGGCGGCGGTCGCCAACAAACTCGGCGCCCGCTTGCCGCATGTCCATCATGAAGACGGCTTCGGCGCCGACGAACTTCAAGGCGAACTGACGCGGCGCGCTATCGCTCGGCGCGTTCTGCTCGGAAAGGCGCAGATTGTCGTTCCTTCTCAAACTCTTGAAAAAATCGCGATTGAAAGCTGGCGGATCAGGCGCGATCGCCTGTTTCGCATAAGGCCGGGCATTGATCTGAACCGATTCTCGGTGATTGAGCGCAAAGAAGGCCGCGAGATCGTCGTCGGCGCCGTCGGGGCGCTGCGCGCGGAGAAAAACTTCCTGCGTCTCATTCGATGTTTTGAAGCGGCGGCGAAAGACCGTAACGCGCATCTTGTCATCTATGGGGAAGGGCCGGAAAGAGCAGCGCTTGAAGGCGCAATCGCTGACAGCCCCTTGCGCGACCGGATGCGGCTGATGGGCGCGATCGAGGCGCCGGAAAAGGCCTATTCCGGTTTTGACGTCTTTGCGCTGACGTCCGATACGGAACAGACGCCGATCAGCCTGATGGAAGCGATGGCGTCGGGTTTGCCGGTTGTCGCAACGGATGTCGGAGATGTCAGCGCCTTGCTGTCGTCTGGCGCGGAGGGCAATGTTTTTGCCGCCGCAGATGAAACAGCGTTTTCCCGGCGGCTTGCCGAGTTGCTTGATGATCAGGCGGCCCGTCGACGGCTTGGCGAACGAAACGCTGAAACGGCGAAATCATTCGACCAGAAACGGATGATCGAGTTGTTTCGCAGTCTTTATCTTGATGCGGCGAACGAACGCTGATGCGAGCCGCTATCGACATTATCAGCGATCGCGCGGCTTTCAGGGACGAATGGCGCCGCCTATACGCGCGCTCAGATGCGTCTTTTTTTCTTTCGCCGCCATGGATCGAAACGCTTATCGATTCTGGGACAGACAGAACGACGTTCAAAGCGCTTCGCATATTCGATGATCTGCACGGCGTATATGGCGCAGCGCTGATCGGTGAGGCGAGAACGCCGATCATGCCGGGCGCCGTCGCGCGGCTTCATGAAACAGGCGATGAGGCGATAGATCGCGTCTATCTTGAGTATAATGACATCCTGATTGCGCATGACGCCGCGCCCGAAGCGCGTCTGGAGGCGATTTGCGCCGTCATTGAATCGGCGCCGAAGGTTGACGAATTCGTTTTTCGCAATGCGCGTCCGCCGCTCGCTGCGGCCGTCATCGCGGCAGGCGAACGGCTGGGACTTGAGCGGCGCACGCTGCTTCGCCAGCCGACATTTTTCATCGATTTGACATCCGGCGTAATGGAGGGGTTCTCGGCGTCGCTAAGAGCCAAAATCCGGCGCGCCGTCCGGCGCTATGAAGAGCGTGGCGCTGTTCGCCTGATCATCCCGAAGGGAGAGGCCGAACGCGATGTCGCGTGGACGGAACTCATGCGTCTCCACGCAAAAACCTGGGGCAGCCGCGGCCAACGCGGCGTATTCAGCGCGCCGGAATTTTTGAACTTCCACAGGCGGCTGATCGAGCGGTTTCCTTCCAATGCCGACCTTGTGCGCATTCTCGCCGGCGACGATACGATCGGGGTTCTTTACAATTTCATCGATCGCGACCGCGCCTATAATTATCAGAGCGGCTTTCTTTACGAAGCGAGCAATCAGCTCGCCCCGGGGTTCGTCGCTCATGCGCTCGCCGCCGAGCATTATCGCGAAAAGGGTCTGAAAGCCTATGACATGATGGGCGGCGATGCGGACTACAAGCGTCGCCTGGGGAGCGAGGGCGAAACGCTGGAGACGCTGGTTTTGGAAAGGCCGAGCCTGAAGTCGAAACTTCGCAATCTCATCAGGCGGAAATCTCGCGCTCATGGCGCAGGAAAGCGTCAAACATGATAAGCGTCCACAATTCCTGCGAATAATCGCCTGCGCTTGCGCGATGGCGTCTGACGGCGTCTTCAACTGCGCCGCCGTCAAAAATGCCGCATGCTCTCCATGAGTCAGAGGTCAAGAATCTTTCAAGGGATGATGCTGGTTGGCGCAGCCATTCGGCGACAGGCGGCGCAAAACCGCGCTTTCGCGCATGCAGGATTTTATGATCAATCCGGTTTTTTTGCGCCGCCTTCAAAATGCGTTTTCCGCCAGCGGCGCCGAGCAGATGGCCGGGCGGCAAGGCGAAAACCCACTCGGCGAGCAAATGATCGAGGAATGGCGCGCGCAGTTCAAGGCCGTGCGCCATTGAGGCCCGGTCAATCTTCGTCAGCATGCGACCGGGCAGCCATGTTGCGAGATCGATCCGCCGTGCGAAATTCAGCGGGTCGTCCGGGGCGTCGACGGCGGCGTCACGCACCATGCGCGCCGGATCGAAATCGCGCGTCGATTGCATGAAATCGCCGGAAAAGAGATTTTCCATGCGCTCGGGAAGCGTCATGCCGATAGCGCGCGCATATGCGTCTGGCCTGTCTTCGCCGAGCGCCTGAAATGTCGTTTTGAACCGAAGCGGCCGGGGAGCGAAGTCGAGCTTCGGGTAAAGCGCGCCAAGCGGGCGGAAGAAGGCGCGTCGCGCCGATGCCGGCATTAGCGCGCGCAGCCGTTCTTCGCCGACAAAGAATGGGTGGCGCCGGTAACCGGCGAAAATCTCGTCGCTTCCGTCGCCCGACAGCGCGACCTTCACATGACGCCGCGCTGCGCCGCAGACTTGCAGGGTCGGAAGCGCGGAAGGGTCTGCGAAAGGCTCGCCATAGATAGCCGCGACGCGGTCAATAAGCGCCTCGTCGGCGTCGACGACTTCCTCATGATGATTTGTCCGATAGCGGGCTGCGGTAAGGCGCGCGTCAGCGCGTTCGTCGAAAGCGCCGGCGTCAAACCCGATCGTGCAGGTCGTGACGCATGGGGCGATGCGCGACAGCGAAGCGACAATGGAGGCCGAATCGACGCCGCCGGACAAAAACGCGCCAAGCGATACATCCGATTTCGACTGCGCATTCACAGCGTCATCAAATCGATCAAGCAAGCCGCTTTGCGCAGCTTCAAACGATAGGCTGGCGTCAATTGAAAATTCAGGTCGCCAATATTGTGCTAAGCTCAAAGGCTTTCCGCGCTGGGCCGCCAGATGCGTCGCGGGTTGAAGCTTCAACACATTCTCATAGATTGAAAGCGGGTCCGGGACAAAGCCGAAATGGAAATAGGCGCGCATCGCTTCCGCCGAATGTCGCAGCTCGACAAGTCCCGACGCGCGGATCGCGGCTAATTCGGAGGCAAAAACGAGGAAGCCGTCTTTTGATACGGCATAATAGAGCGGCTTCTCGCCGAACCTGTCGCGGGCGAGGGTGAGCGTTCGATCGCGTGCGTTCCACCAGGCGAAGGCGAACATGCCGCGAAGTCTGTCGATATAGCCGGCGCCGAATCTTGAGAGCCCTTCGACAAGGACTTCAGTGTCTGATTGCGTTCGGAATTCAATCTCTGCAAAGCCGCGCCTCAGATCGCGGTAATTGTAGATTTCGCCATTATAGGAGATGACGTTGTCGCCGTCGGCGCTGCGGAACGGCTGCGCGCCGCCTTCAAGATCGATGATTGCAAGCCGTCTATGCGCGAGACCGATCCCCGGGGCTGAAAAAAAACCCTCGCCGTCCGGGCCGCGATGAGCGATCGCCGCCGCCATGCGCCTGAGCGCCGCCTCGTCGACAACGCGCTCTCCTTCAAGATCGAATATGCCGGCGACGCCGCACATGCGGTCAATCCGCGCCGCCGTCGCGAAGCGGTTTCCCGACGGCGGCGAAGCGGCGCGCAAAAAGAATGAGCCCGAGCATCAGGGCGCCGTAGAACGTCCAGCCGAGGGCGACGTGTTCCGGACCGACGCCGAAGCGTCTTTCGCTCAGCGTTGCAAGCGCGATTATCGCATAGGCGCGAAGCCAGTTCGCCAGCAGAGCTGCGACAAGCGCGGCGGCGATGAAACTTGCTCGCGCGCGGATTGTCCTAAAGGCGAGCGAAACGAGCACGGTCGAAATCATCGCCGAGGCGAGCAGGAAGCGCAGCCCCGAGCAGGACGGCGCAATCTCAAAACGGCCGATTGCAGTTGACAGGATCAGCCCGTCACGCGCCGTTTCGAGGCCGCTCGCATTGAGCATTGCAGTGACGACCGCCGCGGCGGCGTTCTGCAATACCGGATTAGCTTCCTCTCCAAAGGGAACCATAAAAAAGAGAAAGGCGAGCGCAAATCTCCAGCGCATTGATAGCGCGCCCCCAAAAGCGAAGATGACGGCGCCTATGATGGAGAGCGCGAAGGCGACATGTTCGACGATCGAGAGCGATGCGCTGCGGCCAACAGCGCAGAGCAGCGCGGCTAAGGCGATGACTGCGCCGCCGCGCCAATCGCGACGCGGCTCAGCATTGCGCCAGTCGCGCTGGCGAAGGATAAGCCATAATGCGATCGGCGTCGCAACGATCCCATGATGATAGGCCGAGGAGGTCAGCCAGATCGTCGTCATTGAGGCGAGCGCGTCGGCAAACGCGATTGATATCAGAACCGTCAAAACGGCGAATTCGACAAGAGCGCGCATCCATGCGCCGCCGATCAAGGGGACGGCCGCTAGGCGGCGTAAATCATTCTCGCTGGCGTTAACCATAGGGCTGTCGCACGCAGAATTTCACTGCGCCTTCCGTCATGCAAGCTGCGGTCCGTCGGGAGGAAAATCTACCGCGTCGCGGGTTCCCGGATAGCGAAGCAGTTGAGCTTGGCGGCGCGAAGCCTGTCGCAGGTCGCCGTCGCTTCAGCTTCCGAGAGGGTCGTGAAGCGCGCTCTATAGATCTGGTCGCCGCTTTCTTTCGCCGTCGGCGTTACGGCGCGGGTGCGTTCGGTCAGGCCGGCGGCGATCGCCGCGGCCTCAAGCTCTTTTTGAGCCATTGTTTTTGACGAATAGGCGCCGATCTGGACGCTCCACCCGGTGAATTCGTCGAAATCGCCTTCGCCAAGCATTTCGTCATCCGGCGTCAGGGCGGAAAGCTTGACGCGCTCATATTCGTTGAAATCGTCGATCCGGGCGGCGGCGATGAGCGCGCCGAGCTGATCGCCCGCCGCCGGAACATTGACGGCGCCGACAGGACCGAAAGAGGCGGCGGCGATTTTCAACTCGTCTTTCAAGGCTTCGTTTCCGGCGATGGTCGGAATTCCCGCCTCACGCTGGAGCGCCGCGATCAGCGTCGGCTTCAGGCGAGGGGTCGGCGGTTCGCGGTGCAGCGCGGCGATGAGGGTCGGTTTCGAGGCGATTGTGTCGAATGCGGCGTTCAGGATTTCTTTCATATGCGCGTCGCGCGTGCGGACGGAGCGTCCGCCGAGGACGACGCCGATCAGGCGCGAGCCGTCGCGTTGAGCGGAGGTGACAAGATTGAAACCGGATCGCTGAGTGTAGCCGGTCTTGATCCCGTTCGCGCCTTCATAGGTTTTCACCAGCGCATTGTGGGTAAGATAGGTGCGGCCGTTCCAGGCGAATTCCTTCGTATCGAAATAGACGAAATATTGCGGGTAATCCTGCATGAGCCTCTGGCCGAGGACTGCGAGATCGCGCGCGGTCGAAACCTGGGTTGAATTCGGGAGGCCGGAGGCGTTCTTGAACGTCGTCGAGCGCATGCCGAGCTGGTGCGCGCGCGTCGTCATCGCCTGGGCGAACTTCCATTCGGAGCCTGAAACCCCTTCGGCGACAACGACGGCGACATCATTGGCTGATTTGACGACAAGCGCCTTGATCGCGGTTTCGACATCAATCTTGGAGCCGACCGTCAACCCAAGCTTCGACGGCGGCTGGCCCGCCGCATGCGCGGAAACCGTTAATTGGCTGTCGAGATTGAGGCGACCTGCCTCGATCTCCTCGAACAGCATGTAGAGGGTCATCATTTTCGTCAGCGAAGCGGGATAGCGCCTGGCGTCCGCATAACGCTCGAAAAGGACATCGCCGGAATCGGCGTGCATGACGAAAGCGGCGTATTTCGGCGCGGAGGATCGTTTTTTCTTGGCGGCGTGCGCATCAGGCGACGCCCCGATCGCCAGAGCGAGGGCCAGAACCAAGGTTAATACGCCACGAAATAACGCCGCCATCACCCAAGCCTCGTCAAAGCAGGGCCGTTTCGCAACTTAAATCTGGAATCCGCCGCCAAGATTTTCGCCCGATCGCACCCGTCTCACACATCGCTTGCTCGCTGCTGCTCCAGCAAGCCGTGTGCCGCCCCCAGATCAGTCGCGGCGGAAGCGCGATCCTCGGCAAAGTGGGTAAAAAAGTCGTTAAAGTTAAAAATGCGCTTACCTTTATGCGCGAGCGATTCGGGGGCCTTCCGGGGCGGTCAGGCGGCTATTTTGTTGCAGTGCAAAATAACCCTTGACGAATGGGATCGAGCTCCTTATGTTGCGCTGCACAATCAGTGGCGTCGCATAGGCTCGCCACCGGAATAGGGAGCAAACCCATGACCGCCAAGAAAACAGCTGAAACGACCGCGGACACCTTCGAATCCGTCATGTCCTTCGGCCCGGAAAACTTCAAAGATTCCTACGAGAAGTTCGCTAAAGGACTGAATTCGCTCGCAGATTTCCACAAAGGCTCGGTTGAGGCCTTCATGGCGTCGGCCGGCGTTTTCGCCAAGGGCTTTGAAAAGGCCGCCTCGACCCAGGTCGGCTTCGCAAAAGAACAGTTCGAAGAAGGCGTCGCGACGGCGAAAGCCGCGTTCGCTTCGAAAAGCGTTCAGGAAGCGATCGAGCTTCAGAACGAATTCGCTCGCACTTCGTTCGAAAAGAACCTCGGTCACGCTTCATCGCTCGCCGAGCACTGGACGAGCGTCGCCAAGGACGCAACGGACCCGTTGACGAAGCGCTACGGCGAGTTCGTTGAACTCGTTCAGTCCTACCGCGCCTAACTGCGGGCCTCCCGCTAGCGGGCGACGTCTGACGAAAAATGAAACGCCCGGGCCGGCCCGCCGCCGCCCGGGCGATTTCGCGTCGCGAACTGTTAACGATTTCGTGCGCGCGGGCGATTGCGTCGTCAATCGTCCTATTTCCTTCTTTTCAACCCCGTTTGGATACATACTTAATGGCGGCCGGCGGGATTCGCGCGCCGGCGGCAAGGAGAGCCGTGCGTTCGATGTCGAGTGAGGAAGACAACAATCAGGGGCCGGGATTCGGCGTCGGGGTCGTTTCGAAAACGGCGCCCAAGACGAAGCGCCCGTCGCTCTACAAGGTGCTTCTCCTCAACGACGATTACACGCCGCAGGAATTCGTCGTGTGGCTGCTTCAGGCCGTCTTCAATAAAGGGCCTGAGGACGCGATTCGCATCATGCTGCATGTCCATCAGAACGGGGTCGGGGTTTGCGGCGTATACACCTATGAAGTCGCGGAGACCAAGGTCGCCCAGGTGATGGAGCTCTCGCGCCGCAATCAGCACCCGCTGCAATGCACGATGGAAAGGGAATAGGGTGGCGTCTTTCAGCAGAAATCTCGATGAATCGCTCCACCGCGCGATCGCTATCGCAAGCGAGCGCGGGCACGAACTCGCGACGCTGGAACACCTCCTTCTATCGCTGACGACGGATCAGGACGCGGCTGCGGTCATGCGCGCCTGCAATGTCGATCTTGAGGCGTTGCGCCGCAATCTCTACGAATTCATTGAAAACGATCTTTCGAATCTCAAGACGGAGGGGGAGGATCAAGCGAAGCCGACAGCGAGCTTCCAGCGCGTCATCCAGCGCGCAGTCATCCATGTCCAGTCTTCCGGCCGCGAGGAAGTGACCGGCGCGAATGTCCTCGTTGCGCTGTTCGCCGAGCGTGAATCGCACGCCGCGCATTTTCTCCAGCAGCAGGATATGACGCGCTTTGACGCCGTAAATTACATTTCGCACGGTCTTGCAAAGCGCCCCGGCGAGAGCCAGCCGAAAACGCCGCGCGGCGCCAATGAAGAAGCGGAAGCCGCCGGCGGAAAAAATGAAAGCGCCCTCGGCGCCTATTGCGTCGATCTCAATGAAAAAGCGCGCAAGGGAAAAATCGATCCTTTAATCGGCCGCGGCGCCGAAATCGAACGCTCTATTCAGGTCCTTTGCCGGCGGCGTAAAAACAATCCGCTGCTGGTCGGCGATCCTGGCGTCGGCAAGACGGCGATCGCCGAAGGCCTCGCGCGCAAGATCGTCGATGAAGAAGTGCCGGAAATCCTCGCCGAGTCGACTATTTACGCGCTCGACATGGGCGCGCTGCTGGCCGGCACGCGCTATCGCGGCGATTTTGAAGAGCGGATCAAGTCGGTCCTGAAAGAGCTTGAAGAACACGAAGACGCTATCCTTTTTATCGATGAAATCCACACGGTGATCGGCGCCGGCGCCACATCGGGCGGCGCGATGGACGCATCAAATCTTTTGAAGCCGGCGCTGCAATCGGGCGCGCTGCGTTGCATGGGGTCGACGACCTATAAGGAATACCGTCAGCACTTTGAAAAAGATCGCGCGCTTGCGCGCCGCTTCCAGAAGATCGATGTCAACGAGCCGACGCTAGACGACACGGTGAAAATCCTGACCGGCTTGAAGCCCTATTTTGAAGAGCATCACAGCGTTCAGTATACTGCTGAGGCGATCAAGGCGGCCGCCGATCTTTCCTCGAAATACATGACGGACAGGAAATTGCCCGACAAGGCGATCGACGTCATCGACGAGGCCGGCGCCCGGCAAATGCTTTTCCCGGCGGGCAAGCGCAAGAAAATCATCGACGTTGAGGATGTGGAGGAAATCGTCGCCAAGATGGCGCGGATCCCGGCGAAGTCAGTGTCAAAGAGCGATACGGAAAGGCTTAAAAATCTTGGCGGCGATTTGCGTCGCGTCGTCTTCGGGCAGGATCAGGCGATCGACCAGCTGGCCGCTGCGATCAAGCTTTCGCGCGCGGGCCTGCGCGAGCCGAACAAGCCGATCGGCTCCTATCTTTTCTCGGGACCGACCGGCGTCGGCAAGACGGAAGTCGCCAAGCAATTGGCGTTGCTTCTCGGTGTCGAGCTTATTCGCTTCGACATGTCGGAATATATGGAACGCCACACGGTTTCACGCCTTATCGGCGCGCCGCCGGGCTATGTCGGCTTCGACCAGGGCGGCCTTCTGACTGACGCCATAGATCAGCATCCGCATGCGGTGCTCTTGCTCGATGAAATCGAGAAAGCGCATCCGGAGATATTCAACATTCTCCTGCAGGTGATGGACAACGGCACGCTGACCGACACCAACGGCAAGAAAATAGACTTCCGCAACGTCATCATCATCATGACGACGAACGCCGGCGCGTCTGACGCCTCGCGCTTTGCTATCGGTTTCGCCGGCGGCAAGAAGCATGATGAGACGGAAGCGGCGATCAAGCGGATGTTCACGCCGGAATTCCGCAACCGTCTTGACGCCACAGTCGCCTTCGGCGGGCTGACGCCGGAAATCATCGATCGCGTCGTTGAGAAATTCATCCTGCAGCTCGAAGCGCAGCTTGCCGATCGCGGCGTCACCTTTGAGCTCGATCCGGAAGCGACGCGCTGGCTCGCCAAGCGCGGCTTTGACGAGGAAATGGGCGCGCGACCGCTCGGCCGAGTCATTCAGGAACATGTCAAGAAGCCGATCGCCGATGAAATTCTTTTCGGCCGGCTTAAAGAGGGCGGCGTCGTCAAGGTGATGCTTGACAAAGACGATGCTGAAAAGCTCGCCTTTGAATTCATCCCGGATGACACCAAAAAGGAAAGCGGCGTCCCGGCGCTCGTTGAGCGCTAGCGCTCAATTGAGCGGAACCGACATGATGCGCAGCGGCTCCAGCCGCGCGCCGTCGCGCGGATTTCCTTCGTCGTCATAAGCCGGCCAGTTTGACGTTGCGATGTAATAGAGCGCATCGCCGTCGACGACGCCGTGCGTCGGCTCGTTCCATTCCGGCAGCGCTTGCTGCAAAACGGTGAGCGATGTCGCCGTTATTCCTTTTTTGTCGAGGTCGACGCGGACGATGCGCTGCGGCGATGTCCCATTCTGGATGCCGATCAGCTCGCCTTTGTAAAGATAGAGCCCGTCAATGCCGCCGAGATGTGCGGCCGTCGGATTGGCGATTTGCGTGATTTCGTTGGACTTAAGGTCGACAACGAAGAGACCGGCGAGATAGTCCGCAAGGAACAGGCGCTTCTTTTTCTCGTCAAGCGCAATTCCTTGCGGATTGACGAAACGGGGGTCTTCGATCGTGCGAATGCCCGTCGCGCCGTCGCCTGGTTTGCCGCCTAGCGTCAATTCGAATATCCGCGGCGTCAGGCTGTCCGATGCGTAGAGGCGGTTTTTCCGGTCGATTTCGATATCGCCGATCAGGGAGGGGCCGGGATTCAGCCTGTGGCGATTGAGAACGGCGCCGGTCTTTCCATCCAGTTCGACGACGGCTGCGAAGGCGTCGTCCGTTTTATTCTCATAGGCGAGCTGATTGTTGATCGCCGCATAGACCGCGTTGCGGCGCTGTTCGATGTCAAATACGCCGCCGTCGAGCGAAGAGAAAAGCGCAAGCGCGTTTGACGAGTCCCGAATTTCGCCGGTTCTGACGGCCCCGATAAGCAACCTGTCTCCCTTTTTCGATATCGCCTCTGGAAGAAGTCCGGCTTCATCAAACGTCGCAATGATGCGCGCTTCGCCGAGAGGTTTTGCATTCGCCGCCATCCGCTTGGCGACTGGCGCGAAGGCCGGGTCAGCGCGCATGCGGTCGAACGCCTCGTTTTCCGGCGTTTCGAGAACGAGTCCGCGTTCGGCGATCTCCGCCGCGATGGCGATCGCCTCATCCATCCGGTCGGTGAGAATGCGCGTCAGAACGCGATTGCGCGTTAAATAAAGCGAGTAGGGGCGTTCAATCTGCGCCTCGTCCAGAAGGTCCGCCGCTGTTGCGAAATCCTCTGCGATAAAAGCGTCCCGCGCTTCGGCCATGATTTCGTCATAGGGCCGAGCGGCGGCCGGCGTCATTGACGAGAAGAGAAGGACGAGAGCGATAGCGCAGCGCATTGGAATCCCCTTTTTCCGCATTAGACAGCGATCAACCTGCAGCCCTCATGTCAGGCGATCGCGGCGCGAATTGCTCCCGCCAAGATCTTGAGCTCTTCCATATCGGCCTTTTCCCCGGCGTGGCGTTTGACGGGCTCGTTTTCAAAGACGGGAATAATGTGGAAGTGCAGGTGAAAAACCGTCTGGCCGGCAGGCGTCCCGTTAAACTGCATGATGCGCACGCCGTCAGGCGACAGCGCCTTGACGACGCCGTCGGCGACCCGCCGCACCTTTCCGATCAAGACCGACAGAACCGCCGGGTCGGCGTCAAGAAAATTCGTCGCACGCGCTTTTTTGGGAATGACGAGGGTGTGCCCTCGGCTTTGCGGAAAGATATCCATGAAAGCGAGCGCGTCCTCATCTTCAAACACCTTGATCGCCGGCAAATCGCCCCGAATGATTTTGGCGAAGATGTTTTCCGGGTCGTAGGCTATTGCGAGCGTCATCGTTCTTCTCACACTTCCGTCAACGGCTGATCGTTCCAGATCATGCGGACGATTCGCCAGCCTTTCGCGTCGTTCTTTGCGACGATCATGTAATTGCCGGCCTGCGCCATCGATTGGTTTTCGTAAGTGAAGGCGAGCGTATATCGACCTGACACGACGCCGAGGCCGCCTGCGATATCGACATCGGCGATGTCGTGTTCAAAATGCGTGACGAATGTCGGCGCGGCGCCCTCCGGAAACCAGAAATTCCTGAGATTGCCGATGCCGTCTTCCGGCGGCGAACCGCCCCCGGGCAAGATGACCGCATTGCGGTCGAATAAAGCGAGCACCGCCGCTTCCTGCTCGGCGGCGTCCTGATTGAGCCAGGCTGCGACATAGGCGGCATCCAACGCGCGCAGCCCCGCCTCGTCCGCCGCAACCGGCGCTTTGACGCAAGCGGCGAGGGCGGAAACGGCAAGAGCAGTCAGCAAGCGCGCGATCGGGTTCATGGGCAAACTCCGTTTTACGAACCGTTATAGCTGGGCGAGTCTGGCTGGTCGCCCGCCGCAAATCAATGCGGTCTCCCGGCGACGGAACTGAAGGGCGTCATCGCGGCGAGGGCGCTGATTTCCGCATCGATCTCGCGACGCTCGGCGCCCAGATAGCGCGCAACCGCCTGCCGAAAGCCGGAATCGCCGATCCAGTGCGCGGACCGCGTCAAGACGGGTTCATAGCCGCGGGCTATCTTGTGTTCCCCTTGCGCGCCGGCTTCGACCCGCGACAGGCCGCGTTCGATCGCATAGTCGATCGCCTGATGGTAGCAGAGTTCAAAATGCAGAAAGGGGCGATCTTCAGTGCGGCCCCAATAGCGGCCGAAAAGCGTGTCGCCGCCGATGAAATTCAGCGCCCCGGCGATAGGAACGCCGTCCGCCTCGGCGACAACCATCATGATCCTGTCGGCCATGGTTTCAGCGATTTCATCGAAAAACGCGCGCGTCAAATAAGGACGCCCCCATTTGCGATCCCCCGTGTCCTGATAGAATAGCCAAAAGGCGTCCCAGAGTTCCTTTTTGATCGCCGGCCCGTCAATCCGCCTGATCGTCACGCCGTCTTGCGCCGCTTTGCGTTCGCGGCGCAGCGCCTTGCGTTTGCGTGAAGCGAGCGCGCCCAGGAAATCGTCATAGGTGCGGTAGCCGCGATTGAGCCAGTGATATTGGATGCCGTGGCGGATCAGGAAGCCGGCGGCGGCGAGAGCGTTCGCATCCTCGTCTGAGATAAAGTTCACATGCGCCGATGAGAGGCTGAGACGTTCGGTGAGGCTGATGAGGCTCGCGGCGATGAGGCTTCTGTTTTCCGGTCGCTGGGAAAGAAGACGCGGCCCTGGAACAGGCGTGAAAGGCGCCGCGCATAAAAGCTTTGGATAATAGCGCCCGCCGGCGCGTTCATAGGCGTCCGCCCAGTGGTGATCGAAAACATATTCGCCGAAGCTGTGCGATTTGACATAGAGCGGCGCGGCGGCGACGAGCGCGTCCTCCTGTTCAATCGCAAGGTGACAGGGCGTCCAGCCGGTCGCAGCGCAAGCAGATTGCGACCGTTCGAGCGCCGCCAGAAAGGCGTGCGTGACGAAAGGGTTGACCGCGCCGGCGTCAGGCGCGGCGACGGCGTTCCAGTCCGCGGCGGCGATTTCGTCTACAGCGCCGAGCGTGTGCGCCGTTATCGCCTGCGCCTCGCCGCCGTCCGCCATCAGGCGATCTCGACGATCGCGTCGACTTCGACGGCTGCGCCGAGCGGCAGGCTCGGCGCGCCGACGGCGGCGCGCGCGTGACGCCCCTTGTCGCCGAATATGGCGACCATCAGGTCCGACGCGCCGTTGATGACTTTCGGCTGATCCGTGAAATCCGGCGCGCAGTTGACGAAGCCCGTCAACTTCACGACGCGCTTGACGCGGTCGAGATCGCCGTCGAGCGCGGCGTTCATTTGCGCGATCAGATTGACGGCGCAGGCTTTGGCGGCGGCGATCCCGTCCTCAACCGACATGTCGGCGCCGAGTTTTCCCTTGATAAGACCTTTCGGACCGATTGAAACCTGACCGGAGATGAATAATTCTCCGCCGCTGATGACAAAGGGGACATAATTCGCGACCGGCGCGACCGGCTTTGGAATTTCAAGGCCGAGTTCGGCGATGCGCTTTTTTACGTCACTCATCATTATCTCCGTCGTCATCTTTCAGGTGAGAGCCTGGCGGCTTTTTCGCATAGCTGCGGCCGAGCGCAATGGCGCCGTCGCCGAATTTGCGTCGGATGGCGTCGATGGCCTTTTCTTCGCGCTGCAATTTCTCCTCGTTCGATCCGAAAAGATCGCTCTGGGCTGCCCCGATATCCTCAATGAGGTCGCTGAACCCGACACCGATCAGCCTGTAGGCGCGGCCGCCCGCGGCCGCCGTCAGCATCGGCGCTGCGGCGTCATAGGCGATGCGGGCGAGGTTGGAGGGGCGCGCCAGCGTCTGGCGACGAGTGATCGTTTTGAAATCGGCGGTCTTCAGTTTCAAGGTGACGACGCGGCCGACGAATCTTTTGGCCTTCATCCGCGACGAGGTTCTCTCCGCAAGCCGCCAAAGGATTGATTGCAATTCCTTGAGGTCGGAAATGTCGATATTGAAGGTCGTTTCGGAAGATACGCTTTTGGTTTCGCGAGTCGTCGATACGCGGCGGCGATCTCGGCCGACCGAAAGATCGGCAAGGCGAAGGCCGATTTCGCCGTAACGCCGCGCAAGGCTTGCCGGATCGGCGCGCTGCAAATCAGCGATCGTCTCGAAGCCGTCCGCTTTCAGTTTGTTCGCCGTCACCGCGCCGACGCCCCAGATGGCGGAAACGGGAAGCTTGGCGAGAACGGATTTCGCCTCCGCTGCGCCGATGATCGAAAAGCCGTTCGGCTTGTCGAAATCAGAGGCGGTCTTGGCGAGAAACTTGTTGCAGCTGAGGCCGATCGAAACGGTGATGCCGATTTCGCGTTTGATGTCGCGCTGGAGGCCGGCGAGCGCCGCCGCAGGCGGCATTTTGTGAATGCGCTCGGTGCCGGCAAGATCGAGAAAGGCCTCGTCGATCGACACGGGCTCGACGATTGGGGTCAATCTTTCCATGAGGCGACGCACCTCGCGCGCGACCCTAGAATATTTGTCGAAATTCGGTCGGATGACGACGGCGTCCGGGCAAGCTTTCAAGGCCCTGAACATCGGCATGGCTGATCTTACGCCATAGGTGCGGGCGATATAGCAGGCGGTCGTCACGACGCCGCGAACGCCGCCGCCGACAATGACAGGCCGGTCGGCGATCGACGGATCATCCCGCTTTTCGATCGAGGCGTAAAAGGCGTCGCAATCGACATGTGCGATGGAAAGCGAATCAAGCTCCGGGTGACGGACGATTCGCCGCCCGCCGCAGGCCGGGCAGGTCGGCCCGCGAAACTGATTCGGCCTTTCGCCGCAGTCGAGGCAAAGCGCCGGTAGGGAGCCGATTTCGTTCAAAAACAACGCCCTTTCAATAGGCGCGCCGCCGCCCGTCTGGGGCGCGCGCCGTCACGATAAACATTCGATTAATACCTTTTGAGCGATAGTTCGGTCGATGGTTACTATTTGTTTCGAGGCGCCTCGTTCCGGCATGGCCGCAATGGAAAAGATCGATCTGTCGGCGTCCCCCAAGACGGTCCTCGTTGTCGAAGACAACGAGCTGAACATGAAGCTGTTCACGGACCTCCTGGCGGCGCACGGCTATCGCGTCGTGCAGGCCCGCACAGGGCCTGAGGCTCTCGTCGCGGCCAAAGAGCATACGCCGGATCTCATATTGATGGATATTCAGCTCCCCGAAATATCGGGTCTCCAGGTGACGCAAGAAATTCTTAAGAATGATGACCTCGCCGACATCCCCATCATCGCGGTGACCGCTTTCGCCATGAAAGGCGACGAGGAGCGGATCCGGGCGGGCGGCTGCCGGGACTATATCGCCAAACCGATATCGGTCGCCGGTTTTCTTGAGAAAGTGAAAAGGTATTTGGACTAACGTTAATCCTGAACCATGAGCCGGGATGAAGCGGAGGCCCGATGACGGCGCGCGTATTGGTCGTCGATGACCTCGAACCAAACGTAAAACTGCTCGAAGCCAAGCTTCGTGCGGAATATTTCGACGTCCTTGGCGCGTTTTCCGGCAAGGAGGCGATTGAACGCGCCAAGGCCGATCAGCCGGATATCATTCTTCTCGACGTCATGATGCCGGGGATGGACGGCTTTGAAGCGTGTCGCATCATCAAGTCGACGCCCGAAACCGCCCATATTCCGGTCGTTATGGTCACGGCGCTCGACCAGCAGGCGGACCGCGTCGCGGGGCTGAAAGCCGGCGCCGACGATTTCCTGACCAAGCCTGTTGAAGACGTTGCGCTCTTTGCAAGAGTTCGCAGTCTCACGCGCCTGAAAATGATGACCGACGAGCTGCGCATGCGTTATGCGACCGGCAAGTCGATGGGCGTTGTCGCCGAATTGGTCGATCAGGGAGACGACGAGAAGGCGCGCATATTCCTTATTGATGATCAGGCGGACCAGGCCGAAAGAATTCGCAGCCTTCTGTGCGATCAGTACGAAGTCTCAGTAGAGCTTGAGCCGGATGTTGCTCTTACCCGGGCGAAAAACGGCGATTTCGACCTCTTCATCATCAACATGTCGATCGAGAAACTCGATCCGCTGCGGCTGTGCTCAACCATCCGCTCGTTTGAAGAAACGCGCCTGACGCCCATTCTCGCCGTCGTTCGCCAGGGCGATATCCGCAAGCTCGTTCGCGCTCTCGACATCGGCGTCAACGATTACTTGTCGCGCCCAGTTGACAGGAATGAGCTTTACGCGCGGGTCGCAACGCAATTGCGCCGCAAGCGCTATGTCGATCAGCTGCGCTCGAGTTTCGAAGCAAGCCTTGAAATGGCGGTTACGGATCAACTGACCGGCCTTTACAACCGTCGCTATCTCGCCAGCCACCTTTCAGGCATGTTCGATCGCGCCTTCTGGACCGGTCGGCCGTTGTCGCTGATGATTCTCGATATCGATCATTTCAAGTCGATCAACGATACGCATGGACATGACAGCGGCGACAAGGTCATTCAGGCTATCGCAGACCGGGTCAAGAATTCGATCCGCGGCATTGATCTCGCCTGTCGTTACGGCGGCGAGGAATTTCTCGTCGCGATGCCCGACACGGATAAGGAATTCGCTACGGTCGTCGCCGAGCGGCTCCGTCAGCAGATCGCCGCTGAGCGCATCATGTTGAACGCCGGCCGCGATGAACTCGCCGTCACAGTGTCGATCGGCGTCTCCTCCACTGAGGATGGAATGAGGGACGATTCCGCGCAGCGTCTGATCAAACGCGCCGATGAAGCGCTCTATGAAGCGAAAAACGGCGGCCGCAATCGCGTCATCCAGGGCGCCGCCGCATAAGCCGCAGGGCTTCACGCTGACAAAAAAGCCGCCCAAGAGGGCGGCTTTGTTCTTTTCGGACGGCAAGCGATCTTACTTGATCTTGCCTTCCTTGAACTCGACATGCTTGCGCGCGATCGGATCGTACTTCTTGAGAACGAGCTTTTCCGTCATCGTGCGCGAATTCTTCTTCGTCACATAGAAGAAGCCGGTGTCCGCGGTCGAGTTGAGGCGGATCTTGACGGTGGTCGGCTTGGCCATGGCCCAAAATCTCCTGACGGGCCGCGCCAGCCGGCGGGCCTCAAATGAGCGGCGGAAAATACCGGCGGCCCCGCCCATGTCAAGGCGGAAAGGCCGGTTTCCCGACTAGACGTACTGAACCTTGCCGACCTCATAGTTCCGCGCCCCGCCCGGGGCCGCAACTTCAACCGAATCGCCCTTTTTCTTGCCGATAAGGGCGCGGGCGATGGGCGAGGAAATCGAGATTTTCCCAGATTTCACGTCCGCCTCATACTCCCCGACGATCTGCCAGGTCTTCTTCTGCTCGGTTTCCTCATCAATGAGGGTGACCGTCGCGCCGAATTTGACGGTGTCGCCGGCGATCTTGGCGACGTCGATAATATCCGCGCGGCTGAATTTGTCCTCAAGCTCGATAATCCGGCCTTCAATCCAGCCCTGGCGCTCCTTGGCGGCGTGATATTCGGCGTTTTCCGAGAGGTCGCCGTGAGCGCGCGCTTCTGCGATCGCCTGGATCACGGCCGGGCGCTCGACATTCTTGAGCTGCTTCAATTCTTCCTCGAGCCGGGAATAGCCGGCAGCGGTCATTGGGACCTTTTCCATTACATTCGTCCTGCTGGCCCTAAAGGAAGGGCCCGGAAAAAAGAAAAGTGCGGCCGCCCGTCGGAACAGGCGGCCCACACCCTGATCGCATGAAGATAGGGTCGGCCGCCGGCTCCTTCAAGCGGCCGATATCCCCAAGCTCACCAGATCCGCACGCGCTCTTCGGGCGGCAGATAGAGATCGTCTTCCGGGGTCACGCCGAACGCCTCGTACCAGGCGTCGAGGTTTCGGACAGGTCCGTTGATGCGGAAATAAGGCGGGCTGTGCGGATCGGTTTCAAGGCGCTGGAGAAGTTCGTCCTCGCGGTACTTGCCCTGCCAGACCTGGGCCCAGGCGAGGAAGAAGCGCTGGTCGCCGGTCAGGCCGTCAATGACAGGCGCTTCGCCGCCGGAGGTCGCCTCCAGATGGCGATGATAGGCGGCGTAGGCCATCTGCAGCCCGCCGAGATCGCCGATATTCTCGCCCATGGTCAGCTCGCCGCTGATGAAAGCGCCTGGAACAGGCTCATAAGCGTCATACTGGGCGCCGAGCTTCGCGGTGCGCTCCTTGAACGCTTCGCTTGAGGCGTCCGTCCACCAATTGCGGATGCGGCCTTTTTCATCGAATTCACGGCCCTGATCGTCAAAGCCGTGCCCGATCTCATGGCCGATGACGGCGCCGATGGCGCCGTAATTGACGGCCGCATCCGCCGCCGGATCGAAGAAGGGCGGCTGGAGGATGCCGGCGGGAAAGGTGATCTGGTTCAGCAGCGGGTTGTAGGAAGCGTTGACCGTTTGCGGCGGGTATCCCCAGCGTTCGCGGTCGACCGGCTTGCCGAGATTGGCGATCTGGTCGCGCCAGGCGAAATCGGAAAGCGCAAGCGCGTTCTCGAAAAGGTTGTCGCTTGAAATCTCCAGCGACGAAAAATCCGTGTATTTCGTCGGATAGCCGATGCGCGGTTCAAACGTTGAGAGCTTCAGAAGCGCCTGTTCGCGCGTTTCCTCATCCATCCATTCGTTCTGTTCGAGCCGTTCGCGGAAGGCGTCGGTAAGGTTCCTGACGAGGCCGTCCATCGCCGCCTTGCTTTCGGACGGGAAGTGTTTTTGCACGTAGATCTGGCCGACCGCGTCGCCGAGCGAGGCGTCGATTTGGTTGACGCCGCGCTTCCAGCGCTCGCGCTTTTCTTCAACGCCGCGCAGGGTCTTAGTGTAAAATTCCCATTTGGCGTTGTCGAAATCGCTCGACAGATATTCGGCGTGATTGCTGATGAAATGGAAAGCGAGCCAGTCTTTTAGGAAGGCCGCGTCAGCCGCTGCGAACAATTCCGCCTCCTTGTCGAGCGCTGACGGCTGGGCGACGAGGAATGTCGGAACCGAGGACAAGCCGAGCTCATCAAAAGCGACCGCCCAGTTGAACTCAGGCGCGAGCGCGGCGAGTTCTTCGGCGCTCATCGGATTATAGATTTTCTGGATGTTGCGGCTGTCTTCCTGCGTCCAGTGCGCCTCGGCGATCTTTGTTTCAAAACCGAGAATCGCATCGGCTTTCGCCGCGCCGCCCTCGATGCCGGCGAGATCGAAGAGCTTGGCGATATACGCCTTGTAAGCGTCGCGATAGGCGGGAAACTTGCCGTCTGTTTTGAGATAATAGTCGCGATCGGGAAGGCCGATGCCCGCCTGGCCGACAAAGGCCATGTATTTCGTGGTGTCGGCGGGATCCGGAATGACGCCGAAACCGGCGGGGCCGTTCATGTGCACGCTGGCGAGCGCGCGCGTCATCGCGTCTTGGTCGGCGATTGCGTAAATCCCATCGAGATGCGTCTTGAGCGGCGCTGCGCCGGCGGCGTTGGCGGCGTCTTCGTTCATCCAGGTCTTGAAGTAATCGCCGACCTTCTGTTCGAGCGAGCCTGCTGCGGCGTCATTCGCCGCCAGTTCCTCGATGATCGCCTTGACGTCGGCCTCAGCGTCGAGACGCAGCTTGGTGAAGGAGACGTAGCCCGGCAGATCCGCAGGGATTTCAAACGTATCAAGCCACTTGCCGTTGGCGTAGCGCGCGAAGTCGTCGCCTGGCCGAACTGAAGGATCGCCCTGGCTCGTATCGACGCCCCAGTCGCCATAAGCCGCCTTTTGCGCTTGCGCCGATTGCTCCTGCTTGTCAGCGGCGGCGTCCTTCTTGGCGCAGCCTGCGACAGAAACGGCGATTGCGACCGCGGCGAGCGCCGCGCTGAGCTTCAGATCTCTCTTTTTCACTGGTCACCCCTTAGCGCCCGCGGTTTGCGGGTCTTTAAAGTTGGTCAGGGGGACCCTAGCGGGGGCGATCGTCAAGCAAAAGGCCGCTTATCGCCCGATAGGGGCGTTTCGCCTTGTGTGAAGCGCCTCCGGCGCGGTCGGCCGCGCAGGGGCAATCAATGCGGCTCAGACGGCTCCGGCCGCTCCGCCCGCAACGAGAGGATGAGCCCGATCATGATCGCGGCGAGAAATCCCCAATTGATGATCGAGGCTCCAGACGCCGCAAAAAACGGGCTGTCGAGATGAATGGAAGACAGGGTTTTACGGCCGAGCTGTTCTGCGAGAAACAAAAGGTAGGCGAGGGGAACCATGGCGCGATAGCGAATTATGGCGAGGATGGCGAGGATGCTGAGGAGCAGGCTGCACACCCCCCAAACAGCGAAAAGGAAAACGAGGTGATCAGCCGCCGCCTCTGGCCAGGCGTCCAGAGGAACCGCATCGGCGGTTTTGAGGATGAACCGGCTGTCCGCCCACGGATTGAGACCGGCGACGCTTGCGCCCTGGAACGCCTTGATCGCGCTAAAGATTGCAAGCAACCAGAGCGCCGACTTTGCGCCCGTATAATTATTGTCGAATTGTCGAGGAAGAATCTCGTTCAGCATTGTGCACCCATTCTGCTGCGAATTCCGAGGGCTAGGCTGCGGCCGGAGCAGACGCATCGCCCTCTGTTAAAAGGGCGCGCAGCGCGCCGGCCGCTTTTCCCGCACGGCACCGTTAGCGGCGCGCAATGGCCGCCTTCCCCCGCCTCTTTTCAGCTGATAATAGCCGGCGCGCGGTCTCGCCATGATCCGACGGGTCAAAAATGCAGGCTGTAAGCTTCAGACGTAATCCTGCAATGGCGCGACATCGAGCGCGCCTGCGCGCATCGCTTCAATCGCGCGCACCGTTGAGCGCGCGCCGGTAGCGGTTGTGATGCACGGTATTTTCTGGGCGAGGGCGGTCGTGCGGATCGAGCGCGAATCCTTGATCGATTGCGCGCCTTCCGTCGTGTTGAAAACGAGATGAACTTCGCCGTTTTTCAGCGCATCGACGATATGCGGACGTCCTTCGAGGACCTTGTTGACGCGCTTCACGTCGAGACCTTGCGACATGAAATAATCCGCGGTGCCGCCTGTCGCGATGATCTTGAAGCCCATATCGATAAGCCGGCGCGCCGAACCGACCATCAGCGGCTTGTCGGAATCTTTAAGCGAAATGAAGACGCAGCCTTCCATCGGAATGCGTGCGCCGACGCCGAGCAGGCTCTTTGCGCGCGCGCGATCGAAATCGGAATCAATGCCCATCGCCTCGCCGGTCGATCGCATTTCCGGTCCGAGAACGGTGTCAACGCCCGGAAACCGCGCGAAGGGAAAGACGACTTCCTTCACAGCAACGTGGTTCGGATGGACGCTCGATTTGACCGCGTGTTCGACAAGCGCGCCGTCTTCGACGGTCTCGACCTTTTCGCCAGCCATGACTTTGGCGGCGATTTTGGCGATCGGCAGCCCTGTCGCCTTGGCGACGAACGGGGCCGTACGCGAAGCGCGCGGATTGACCTCCAGGATATAAATGTCGTCGCCTTTGATCGCATACTGAACATTGACGAGGCCGACGACGCCGAGCGCCAGCGCCAGCCTTTTCGTCTGTTCCTCCAGCATCGCGACGGTCGCTTCCGGCAATGTATAGGGCGGCAGCGAGCAGGCGCTGTCACCGGAATGGATGCCTGCTTCCTCAATATGTTCCATCACGCCGGCGATAAAGACCGTTTCGCCATCGCAGATCGCATCCACATCCACTTCCGTCGCATTATCAAGATAGTGATCGAGAAGAAGCGGTTCATCGTCGCTGATTTCGATCTGCGCGGTTGCGAGATAATGCCGAAGCCCCGCCTCGTCGCGCACGATCTCCATCGCCCGGCCGCCAAGCACGTAAGAGGGGCGAGTGACTAGCGGATAGCCCGCATCGGCTGCGACCGCGATCGCATCCTCGCGCGAGGCGGCGGTGGCGTTCGCCGGCTGCTTGAGGCCGAGCTTGACGACGAGTTTCTGGAACCGTTCGCGATCCTCCGCGAGATCGATCGCATCAAAGGGCGTGCCGAGAATGGGAACGCCTTCCTTGTCGAGCGTCGAGGCGAGTTTCAGCGGCGTCTGGCCGCCATATTGAACGATGACGCCGGCGAGCGTTCCGTTCGATTGTTCCGTTCGGATGATCTCGAGAACGTCTTCAGCCGTCAGCGGTTCGAAATAAAGGCGATCTGACGTGTCGTAGTCGGTCGATACGGTCTCCGGATTGCAATTGACCATGATCGATTCAATGCCGAGTTCTGCAAGCGCAAAGGCTGCGTGACAGCAGCAATAGTCAAACTCGATGCCCTGGCCGATGCGGTTGGGGCCGCCGCCGAGGATGACGACTTTCTTGGCGTTGCCCGGGCGCGCTTCGCATTCCGGCGAGTCGCCGAAAGACGTCTCATAGGTTGAATACATATAAGGCGTCTTCGCCGCGAATTCTGCGGCGCAAGTGTCGACGCGCTTGAAAACCGGGCGCACCATGAGCTTTTGACGATGCGCGCGCACGTCGATCTCGGTTCCTCCGGCGAGTTGCGCGAGGCGCTTGTCGGAGAACCCCATCGCCTTGAGCGCGCGCAAACGGTCCGGGTCGGCCGGCAGTCCGTTCGTTTCGACTTCGCGCTCGGCGGCGACAATCCCGTCGATCTGTTCAAGGAACCAGGGATCGTATTGCGTGATCGACCGCACCAGTTCGATCGGCATGCCCTGGCGCAGCGCCTGCGCCGCGACGCGCAACCGGTCTGGCGTCGTCGCGGCGAGCGCGGCTCTGATCGCGTTGGCGTCATCGCCGCCGCCGAGGCCGGGGATTGCAATCGGATCAAGACCGCAAAGCCCGGTCTCAAGAGAGCGCAGCGCTTTTTGCAATGACTCCTGGAATGAACGGCCGATCGCCATCGCTTCGCCGACCGACTTCATGGCGGTCGTCAGGAAGGGCTCAGATCCGGGAAATTTCTCAAAGGCGAAACGCGGAATCTTTGTAACGACGTAATCAATCGTCGGCTCGAAGGAAGCCGGCGTCGCGCGGGTGATGTCGTTCGTCAGTTCGTCGAGCGTGTAGCCGACCGCGAGTTTTGCGGCGATCCGCGCAATCGGAAATCCGGTCGCTTTTGAGGCGAGAGCGGAAGAACGCGAGACGCGCGGGTTCATCTCGATGACGACAAGCCGGCCGGTATCCGGATTAATGGCGAATTGAACGTTCGACCCGCCGGTTTCAACGCCGATCTCGCGCATCACCGCGATCGAGGCGTTGCGCATGATCTGGAATTCCTTGTCGGTGAGCGTCAGCGCGGGCGCGACCGTGATCGAGTCGCCCGTGTGAACGCCCATCGGGTCGATATTCTCAATCGAACAGATAATGACGCAGTTGTCCGCCTTGTCGCGGACGACTTCCATTTCATATTCCTTCCAGCCGAGAAGGCTTTCATCGATCAGCACCTGGCCGACCGGCGAAGCCTCGATGCCGGCGCGGACGATGTGTTCGAATTCCTCCCGGTTATAGGCGATGCCGCCGCCGGTGCCGCCGAGCGTGAAGGCGGGGCGGATGATGGCGGGAAGGCCGACCTCTTCGAGCGCCGCAATGGCGCTCAGCGCGCCGGTCGCGCGATCATAGCCGACAATCTTTCCGTCCTTGCGGATCGCCGGCGATGAGGCGATGAAGGATTTCGGCGATTCAAGGCCGATCTTGTCCATCGCAACGCGGAACTTTTCGCGATCTTCAGCTTTTTCGATCACGTCGGCGCGCGCGCCGATCATCTCGACGCCGTATTTCTCAAGAATGCCCGCGCGTTCAAGATCGAGCGCGCAGTTGAGCGCCGTTTGCCCCCCCATGGTCGGCAGTATCGCGTCCGGTTTTTCCCGCGCGATGATCTTCTCGACAAAGTCGACATTGATTGGCTCGACATAGGTGGCGTCGGCGAGCCCCGGATCGGTCATGATGGTCGCCGGGTTCGAATTGACGAGGATGACCCGGTAGCCTTCCTCTTTCAGCGCCTTGACCGCCTGGACGCCGGAATAATCGAATTCGCAGGCCTGGCCGATGACGATCGGCCCGGCGCCGATAATGAGGATTGATTTGATATCGCTGCGTTTCGGCATCTTCACTCGCGCAGACGCTACCGCTCGGCGCTTGGGGCGGCCGGGGCGCGTCGTTCAACTTTTCGGTTAAGCGGGCCTCATAGGGGAAACCGGCGGGCGGGGAAAGCGCCTTTTTGGATTTCGCTCGCGACGTCTTGACATGAAACCATTTGGTTCTATTAATGGAGAACCGAAAGGTTTCATATGCCTCAGCCCAGCGATCCTCAACCGATCTTTCGCGCGCTCGCCGATCCGACGCGCCGCGCGATCATTTCAATGCTCGCGGAAAAGCCGATGACGATCGGGGCGATCGCAGCCTCGTTCGACGTCTCGCGTCCGGCGATCGCCAAGCATCTTAAAATTCTCGAAGAAGGCGATGTGATTCGCGTCATCCCGAAAGGACGCGAACGGATAAATTCCCTCAATGCGGACGCCTTGCGCCGCGCCGCTCAATGGCTCGCGATCTTCGATCGCTTCTGGGACGACCGTCTCGCCAGACTGAAAATGGAAGTGGAGAAAAAACGATGAAACCGATGCAATTGGTGAAGACCGTATTTCTCAAGGCGCCGCGAGCGCATGTCTGGCGCTTTCTCACCGAAGCGGACAAACTGGCTTTGTGGTTTCATGTCGGCGAAGCGGATTTGAAAGCCGGCGCGGATTACGCGCTGTTGACGAACACCTACGGCAAAGAGGGCGAAAAGCTGATCAATGGCCGCGTCCTCGAAATGGATCCGCCGAAGAAGCTTGTCCAGACCTTCACGCACCAATGGCTGAACGGCGTTGAAACGCTGTGCGTCTGGGAACTCGAAGAATTCGATGGCGGGACGATGCTGACGCTTACCCATTCAGGCTGGGAAAAGGTCGGCGATGGCGCGTTCGGCATGGCGGCGAACCACGATGCGGGCTGGGATGAGCACTTCGTTCGCCTGCGGCGGGTTACGAACTGACCCGGTTACTTCTTTTCGAGAAGCAGCGCGCCTTCCTTCTCAAGCTTGCCGGTGATAATCTCGGCAAGCGAAGCGAGAACGCTCGGCAGCTTCGCTTCTATGCGCACATGTTGCGGGAAAATGTCGATGACGCCGGTGATTGTCTGGCCTAGCCCTCTGGCGGCGAAGCGAAGCTGATTGTCGCTAGCCCAGTCTTCTTCGAACGCGAGCATCATGCCGCCGCCGAGGCTCGATTTCAGCTTGCCGAACCCGTCGCGTAGTCGTTGACGAGCGCCGTCGGCGCCAAGTTCGTGCGAAATCGTTACTGTGACTGGCCTCGACATGAAGCGCCTCCATCAACCGCGCCTAGATGGGGTCGCATCAGCTCATACGCAACCCGGGATGATTGGCGCCGGCGGCTTTCGACATTAGAAGGGCTCAAGCTCACGCCGGGAGAAAGGCTTATGCGTCTCGCCATCAGAATTGCCGCGCTTGTGGCGATCGTCGTCGCCTTGCCGATCCTGCTGGCGGGCCCCGGGACGCGATTCGGCCTCTGGGATTACGGGCTCGGCCTCAAGATGATCCGAGAAGTTTCAGGTCCGAAGGAAATCGCCGGCGGGATCGCGCTGTCGCCGCTTTTCACGATCGCCGGCCTGTCCATGATTCTCGGCTTCATCGGCTTTTTCACCCGTAATGCGCGCGCCGGCGTTTTCGCTGTCGCCGCCGCGGCCTTCGCCTTCGCGCTCGGCGTCGTTCCCCTCAAAATGAAAGAGGCCTTCGAAGGCAATCCGTTCATCCACGAGGTGACCACTGATTTCGAAAATCCCCCAGCGATCGTCGCTGCGGCGGATCTTCCCCGCAAGAATCCGCCGGAATATCGCGGCGGCGATCCTGTGCCGCGCCGCGAGGACGGACAAACGGTCGCCGAGGCGCAGCGCGAGGCTTTTCCCGACATTAAACCGCTGATCACAAGCCGGGACATGAAGACCGCTGCGGATATCGCTCTCGATGTCGTCAAATCGATGGGCATGGAAGTGCTTGCGGAAGGGCCGGCCGACAATATGGCGGGAGGCGGTTGGCGGATCGAAGCGGTCGCGACATCGTTCTGGTTCGGCTTCAAGGATGATTTCGTCATTCGCCTAACGCCGGCTCCGGGCGGACAAACGCGCCTCGACATCCGCTCAAAGTCGCGCGTCGGCGGGTCCGATCTCGGCGCCAACGCGGCGCGCGTTCGCGAATTTGCAAATAGGTTTAAAGACAAGATCTAGCGCGCCGGCGGATTGAGAAGCGCTCCGGTCGCGTTCGTTTCTATCCGTGCGACGCCGTCGGACCCTAAAACAACGTCGCCGGCGGCGATGCGTTTGACGCATTCCGGATAAAGGAAGTGCTCCTGTTCAAGGATTCGCGCCGCCAGGGTTTCCGGCGTGTCGTCGGCGCACACCGGAACGGCCGCTTGTCCGATGATCGGTCCCGCATCCATTTCGGCGCTGACGTAGTGCACCGTGCAGCCGGCGATCTTGACGCCTGCGCGCAGCATCTCGGCATGGACATCGAGCCCCTTGAACGATGGGAGCAGGGAGGGATGAATATTGATCAGCCGCTTCCGCCAGGCGCTGACGAATTCCGCAGATAGAAGACGCATGAACCCAGCGAGGCAGACAAGTTCGACGCGCGCCGCCTTCAATGCCGACGTTAATTCAGATTCGAATTTCCGTTTTCCGTCAGCGCCTTTGCCGAATGATTTGTGGTCGATTGTAAGCGTCGGGACGCCTGCCGCCGCTGCGACCGAAAGCCCGCCGGCGCCGGGCCGGTTGGAAATGACGAGAGCGATCTCGGCCGGATAGTCCGTCGCGCTTGCGGCGTCGATCAGCGATTTCATGTTTGAGCCGCGCCCGGAAATCAGTATGGCGACGCGCATTTTCGCCATCGGTCAGGCCTTGGCGATGTCGCCGATGACCCGCGGCGTCTCGCCTTTGTCGGTCAGGGCGTTAAGAATGCGCTCGACCGCCGCATTTCCCACGACCAACACGCCGCCGACGCCGCAGTTGAATGTCCTGCGCATGTCATCCGCGGAAAGGCCGCCTTGCGCTTTTAGCCATTCGAAGACGGGCGGCAGGCCGAGCGCGCTTTCGTCATAACGGGCGACGAAATTCTCCGTGAAAACGCGCGGCACGTTATCGGTGAGGCCGCCGCCGGTTATGTGAGCGAAGCCGCGCACGTCTTCGTCTTTCAGAAGCGCGAGCAAGGGCTTCACATAAATGCGCGTCGGCGTCAGCAGGGCCTCGCCGAGAGAGATTTGCGGATCGAACGGCGCCGGATCGCCATAGGACAATCGCGCGTCGGCGACGATTTTCCGTATCAGAGAATAGCCGTTTGAGTGAGGGCCCGATGAGGGAATGGCGATCATCACGTCGCCCGCCTCAACGCTGCGCGGCATCAGGTCCTTGCGCTCAACGGCGCCGACGCAAAACCCGGCGAGATCATATTCGCCGGCCGGATACATGCCGGGCATTTCCGCCGTCTCGCCGCCGATCAGCGCGCAACCAGCCTCAAGGCATCCTTGGGCTACGCCTTTGATGACGTCGGCGGCGACGCCTTCCTGCAGTTTGCCGGTTGCGAAATAGTCGAGAAAGAAAAGCGGTTCGGCTCCTTGCGCGAGAACGTCATTGACGCACATGGCGACGAGGTCGACGCCGATCGTTGAATGAATTCCGGTTTCAAAGGCGATCTTGAGCTTGGTGCCGACGCCGTCGGTGCCCGATACGAGAAGCGGATCGGCGAAGCCCGCCGCCTTGAGATCAAAGACGCCGCCGAACCCGCCCAGCATGGCGTCCGCGCCCTTGCGCGCCGTCGCCCGCGCCAGGGGCGAAATCGCGTCGACCAGACGTTCTCCAGCATCGATATCGACGCCGGCTTTTTTATAAGCATCGCTCATGGCCGTCCCTCTAGCCGCTGTCCGGCGTCATGCGCAACCAAGCTTTAAGGCTTGTCGCGGCAAGGGGGTGCGTCATCGGCGCGGGACGGGTATAAAAGGAGCGCCGAATCTCCCGAGGAGGCGGCGCGGCGTAGTTGTGAGAGAAATTTCCATGAAAATTCTGGGCGTTATCGGCGCGGCCGTTATCTGGTTTGCGGCGTCCCTCGGCGCGGCCGATGCGGCTGTCGACGACGTGTTCGTGGTGCCGCGCGTGCCGGTCCAGGCGACTGGACAGACGGCGACGGCGGCCAAGGACGGCGCGCAGGCCGCGGGCCGGCGGCAGGCGATGGATATCCTTCTTCGCCGACTGACGCCGGAGGCCGATTGGATCTACCTGCCGACGCTCGTCACCGGCGCGGAAGCGCAGGCGTCCGGCGACGGTCTTGGCAAGTCGGCGGTCGTCGTCACGCCTCAGCAGCTTGTCGCGCTCGAAGCTGGGTTTGAAGTTTACGGAGAAAAGGCCTCTTCGACGAGCTACAGGGCCTACATCACATATCGGTTCAAGCCGGAGGCGGTTCGGCGTCTGCTGCAGACGTCGCGCATTCCTTACAGCGAAGCGCAAACGCGCGTCGCGCTCGTTCTGCCGGTGCTGCAGACTGACAACGGCGTTTACCTGTGGGAGAGCAACAATCCGTGGATGGCCGCATGGAAAGTGCGTCCCTATACGCATGAATTGACGCCGATGACGGCGCCGCTCGGCGACCTTGAGGATTCTGCGGCGATATCCGCGCGGCAAGCGCTTAACCTGGACGGCGAGCGGCTCGCCGCAATTGCAGAGCGCTATAGCGTCAGTCAGGTGATCGTCGCGCATGCGCGGTTGACGCAGCGCGACGGCGCCCACCAACTCTCGGTGCGCCTCATTAACGGCTATCGCGAGTCCGGAAAAGTTGAATATTCGGACGTTCTCGGCGAGGACGACGCGCTCGAAAATATCGACGAGGAAGATCAAACCTTCAACTACGCGCAGACGGACGAGGATTTCGCCGCAAAAACAGGCGAAGTGCTCGCGCAGACTTATCTTTCCGAACCCGCCGGCAATTTCCCCTCGCTCGCGGAGCGTTCGATTGAGGCCGCGATCGCAAAATACGCCAGCGGCTGGAAAAACCGCACGTTGATCGACCATTCGAGAGAAGCCCTTTTGCCGGTGACGGCGTTCTTTGATCGGATCGAAGACTGGTCGCGCATTCGCAGCGCGCTGATCGCAACGCCGCTCGTCGGGTCAGTTCAGGTTTCCTCTTTGTCGCGTCGCGGCGCAGAGATGGACGTGCGCGTCTACGGCGATCCGACTCGGTTGCAGGTCGCCATGGAAAACCAGGGCGTCGTTTTCTGGACGGAGACCGGAGACCGCTGGTTTCTTGCAACGCCGTCCGTGGCCGGCAAATATCGCGGCCGCCGCTTTCTGCGTTCCGAGCGTCGGGGCCTATTCGGTTCATCCGATGATCGCGATGATGAGGGGCCGCAGCCGGCCTCGGCCGAGCAATATCCCTATCCGCAAGAGGACGAGTGACGTCCTCGTCTGAATCAAGGCAAATCGTTCTCGACCTGCCGGCGCTCGCCCCGCGGATGACGCGCGCAGAGTTTGTCATCAGCGAGTCGAACAGAGCGACGCTCGAAACGCTGGATGCATGGATGCGGGCCGCCGAGCCGATGCTGACGATCTGCGGGCCGGAAGGGTCCGGCAAGACGCATATCTTGCAGATGTTGACCCGCGAAACGGCGGCGGCCGGAACGCCGATCATAGCGGTCGACGATGTCCATCTCGCTGGCGATCCGCAAGACATTTTGGCGTTGATTGAGCGCGCCCGCGGCGAGGGAAGGCGTATCGCTATCGCGGGACGCGGCGCGCCGACCGATTGGGCGAGGGGCCTTAAGGACCTCGGCACGCGACTTAATGCTGCGGCGCGCATCACGATGCGGGAGCCGGACGACGCATTGCTGAGCGCCGTCATCTTGAAGCTGTTTCGCGACAGGCAGTTGAAGGCGGCGCCCGAAGTCGCCGACTACGCCGTGAGGCGTCTGCCAGGGACATTCGCCGCCGCTCAGGCCTTTGTAGGCGCACTGGATGCGGCGTCTATCGAAAAAGCCAGGCCGATCGGGTTGAAACTCGCGCGTGAAGCCGTCGCTAACCTTTCGGAAGAGCCTTCCAGCGCATAAATAGGCGGTTCGCCGAAGGAATTGACGATGGCCGCCGCCGATGACGGTTCAGTGATTACGGAAAGCCTTGCGGCCTCGCCGTCGCGCTTCATCAATCGCGAATTGTCGTGGCTGGCGTTCAACTTGCGCGTTCTTGAAGAAGCGTTCAACGAGTCTCATCCGCTTCTTGAACGGCTGAGGTTCCTGTCTATTTCAGCGAACAATCTCGATGAATTTTTCATGGTTCGCGTCGCCGGTCTTCGCGGCCAACTGCGCGAAGGGGTGAAGGCGCTGAGCCAGGAAGGCCTTACCGCCGGCGAGCAGCTCACCCAGATCAATCAGCAGGCATCTGAGCTGATGGCGCGTCAGCAGGAATGCTGGCGCACTATCCTGCCGCTTCTGCGCGACGCCGGGGTTGAAGTTCTCACCAGCGATGAGCTGACAAGCGAAGAGCTCGCTTGGCTTGAAAACGAATTTCTGACGAACATTTTTCCGGTGCTGACGCCGATCGCTCTTGACCCTGCGCACCCGTTCCCATTCATTCCCAATCTCGGCTTCGTTCTTTGCATGGATCTGAAGCGCAAGGACGCCACGACGCTGACGACCTTGTTGCCGCTTCCGAGCAAGATTTCACGCTTTATCCGCCTGCCGGGCGGACTAGCCGGCGATGACAAGCGCGCCGCCGTGCGGTTCATCTCGCTTGAACGGTTGATCATCCGCTTTATCAATCACCTTTTCCCGACAATGACGCTCGAATCCCATGGAGCGTTCAGAATTGTTCGCGACAGCGACGTTGAAGTTGAGGAAGAAGCCGAAGATCTCGTGCGCGTTTTCGAAACGATGCTGAAGCGTCGGCGCAGAGGCGATGTCATCCGCCTCAAGGTTGACTCATCGACCCCGGACCATATGCGCGATCTTATGATGGACAGAATGCGCGTTGCGGCGCCCGACATTGTGCTCGTCGACGGCATTTTGGGGCTGGCGCAGGCGTCGGAGCTGATTTCGGCGGATCGATCGGACCTTATGTTTCCGCCGTTCGATCCGCGCTTTCCCGAACGCATCAGGGAGCATGGCGGCAATTGCTTTTCGGCGATCCGCGCCAAGGATTTCATCGTCCATCACCCCTATGAATCGTTCGACGTGGTCGTCCAGTTCCTGAAACAGGCGGCGGCCGACCCGAATGTCATCGCGATCAAGCAGACCCTCTATCGGACGTCCAAGAATTCTCCGATCGTGAACGCGCTGATCGAAGCGGCTGAAGCCGGCAAAAACGTCACCGCGCTCGTTGAGCTGAAGGCGCGGTTCGATGAAGAGGCGAATATCAACTGGGCTCGCGCGCTTGAACGCGCCGGGGTCAATGTCGTTTACGGTTTTGTCGAATATAAGACGCACGCAAAACTGTCGCTCATCGCGCGTCAGGAAGGCGATTCGCTCAGAACCTACGTTCACGTGGCGACCGGCAACTATCATGCGGTGACGGCGAAGATCTACACCGACCTGTCATTATTCACCTGCGATCCGGCGATCGGCCGGGATGTCGCCAAAGTGTTCAATTTCGTCACCGGCTATGCGCGTCCCGACATTTTCGAGAAGATCGCCGTCGCCCCTCTCACCATGCGCTCAAAGCTCGTGTCGCTCATCGATGAAGAGATCGCGCACGCAAAAGCCGGCCGCCCCGCTTCCATCTGGGCGAAAATGAACGCGCTTGTCGACGGCCCGATGATCGACAAATTTTACGAGGCGAGCGCCGCAGGCGTGCAGATTGATCTTATCGTGCGCGGCGTCTGCTGTTTGAGGCCGGGCGTCAAAGGATTGTCGGAAAACGTCCGCGTAAAAAGCATCATCGGCCGTTTTCTTGAGCACGCGCGCGTCTATTGCTTCGGCGGCGGCAAGGCGCTGCCCAATCCGGAAGCCAAGGTTTACATATCGTCAGCCGATATGATGCCGCGAAACCTGAACCGCCGCGTCGAGGTTATGTGTCCGATCGAAAACCCGACGGTGCACAGTCAGGTGCTCAATCAGATTATGGTCGCCAATCTGAATGATGAAGCGCAGTCATGGAGCCTGGCCGCCGACGGCTCGTATCGTCGCGTTCGGACTGGAAGCGACGGCGCCCCCTTTAACGTGCACGCCTATATGATGACGAATCCGAGCCTGTCGGGGCGCGGCGGCGCCATGAAAATCAATCCGCCGCGGCAATTGAAACCCAGGCATTAAGGCGTCGAATAAGCGATGGCTGTTCTGATGCGACTCATGCGACGCGGATTGGCGAGCTGAGAGCGGCGATGGCGGGGCGCAGAAAAGATAAGCTGTCGAAGGCGGCGCTGGAGCGGACGCGGCAGGCCGTCATCGATATCGGATCGAATTCTGTTCGTCTGGTGATTTATGACGGACCGCGCCGCGCGCCGTTCCCGATCTGCAACGAAAAAGCGCTGTGCGGGCTCGGACGGGAATTGGGTGAAGACGGATCGCTAAACCCGAAAGCGGTCGAGAGCGCGCTGGCGATTCTGGCTCGCTTTCGCAGTCTTCTGGCGGAGCATGGCGATCCGCCGACAGACATTGTCGCGACCGCGGCGGTTCGGGAAGCGAAAGACGGCGACGCCTTTGTTGAAAGCGTTCGCGAGCTTGGACTTCCCGTCGAGGTTATTCCGGGCGGTGAAGAGGCGCATCTTTCAGCGTATGGGGTCGCTTCGTTTGAACCGGGGGCCAGCGGGCTCGTCGGCGATATGGGCGGCGGCAGCCTTGAGCTTGTTTCCTTGAAGCAGGGCGAACCTGATGCGGCCGCGAGCCTTTCGATCGGCCCGCTGCGGCTGATGCGTGCTGCCAATGGAGATTATAAGGCCGCCGGTAAAATCGTTGACGCCGCCTTCGCCGATCTTGACTGGCTGAAGAACGAAAGGAATTCGACCCTGTTCGCCGTCGGCGGCGCGTGGCGCGCTATTGCGCGCGTCCATATGGGGCTCCGCAATCACCCGCTGCCCGTGCTTCATCATTATGAGATGAACGGCAAGGACGTAATCGGCGCTTGTGAGCTTATCATGAAGCAGAGCCGTTCATCGCTTGAAGCGACGCCTGGCATTTCATCGAAGCGCGCTGACGCCATTCCCTATGCGGCGCTGGTTTTGCGTACGCTTATCTCGGATTTGAAAATTCCGACCGTGTCGATTTCCGCAGGCGGCCTGCGCGAAGGGCTTCTCTATCGCCGACTGGAAAAAGACGTTCGCAAATTCGATCCGCTGATCGCCGGCGCGAGCTTTTTCGCGTCGCTTTTGACGCCGGAACCGCCGATGGGCGAGGCTTATCTGGAGTTTCTTGCAGAACTTTTTCCCGGCGAAACGCCGTCGCAAAGGCGCATTCGCGAAGCCGCCTGCCTTCTCGGCGACATCGGAGCGTATTTTCATCCTGACATGCGCGCCGATCAGGCGTTCGACACGGCCTTGCGCGCGCCTTTTTACGGCGTAACGCATCCTGAACGCGCCGCGATCGCGCTCGCGCTTTTCTGCCGGCACGCAGGCGCAAAGTCGCCGTCGTCCGGCGCGACGGTCATCTCGCTGCTTTCCGATGGCGAAAGAAAGCGCGCGACTGACATTGGGCTGGCGTTGCGCTTTGCCGCCTCCATAGCGCCAAAGGCGCCGCACGCGATTCGCCAGTGCTTCCTTAAGGCGACGGATGGCCAAATTGAATTCACCGCGCCGCAAAATCTCGGCGGATTGATCGACGATACGGTGCGCAAGCGTTTCGAAGCGCTCGGTTCAGCGCTCGGCGCTAAAACGGCGATTAATTTCGTGAGCTAGACTTTTGTTTCGATGAGGTCGATTGCGCCCCTGTTGAGGCGCAAGGCGATCTCGCCGCGCAGCATTTTCTCAGCCAGTTCGCCGAAGATTTCGCGTCGCCATCCATGCAGCGCCGCCGAAGTTTTTTCACCAAGCGCGATCGATTCGATATCTTGCGTTGTGGCGATGAGCCGAGCAGCGACGTCCGACAGTTCCGATTGCCGTTTGAGCAACACTTTCAGCAGCTCGACGACATCGGGCGACGGCGGCGTTTTGCGTTCAGGCTTTTCAAGCTTCGGCAATTTGTCGCGGGGAATGGCGCGCCCTTCGGCGACTGCTTCGAGTATGCCGGCCGCAGCGCGCGATCGTTCAAACCCGGTCGGTATAGCGCGCGCGCCGGCAAGGTCGGCCGTCGTCGCCGGCTTCAGTCGCGCGAGTTCGAATATCGCGTCGTCCTTTATGATTCTATTGCGCGGAAGGTTCTTCTCTTGCGCCTCCCGCTCGCGCCATTCGGCGAGCTTCATGATCGGGCCGAAATCGCCGGGCCGGACGCCGCGCAGTTTGAGCCGCGCCCAGGCGTCTTCCGGTTTCATATTGTAAAGCGAAGCGTCGCGCAGCGCGTTCATCTCCTCTTCAACCCAGGCGTGACGGCCGTCCTTTTCAAGCCGGCTTTTCAGGATGGGATAAGCGTCGCGCAGATGGGTCACGTCGGAAAGCGCATAGGAGAGTTGCGATTGCGAAAGCGGCCGGCGCGACCAGTCGGTGAAGCGGTGCGCCTTGTCGATGGAGGCGCCGACCAGAGTGCGAACCAAGGGCTCGTAACCGATCTGTTCGCCGAAGCCGCAGGCCATCGCGGCGATCTGGGTGTCGAAGAGCGGCGCCGGGGCCTCGCCGGTCATATGAAAGAAAATCTCAACGTCCTGGCGGGCGGCGTGAAAAATTTTCAGCGTCTCGCGGTCCGACAAAACCTTGAGAAACGGATCAAGATCGATGTCCGGGGCCATCGGGTCGATAATCGCCTCGACCCCATCCGCCGCCGCCTGAATGAGGCAGAGGATCGGCCAATAGGTTTTTTCGCGCATGAACTCGGTGTCGACGGCGAAAAACGGCCTTTTCCGCAATTCGTTTGAAAAGGCGGCGAGTTCGTCGGTGGTCGTAATAATTCTCATCGGGGCGGGCTTCTAACAGCGCCCGCGCCCGCCGTCACCCGCTGCGGCCGGCCGGGCCGCGCCTTGACAAGACGGGGCAGGGGGCGCCACTCCGGCGCCGGTTGAATTTGCGAGGTTTTTCCATGCACGCCTATCGCACCCACACCTGCGGCGCCCTGCGTCCCGAGGCGGTGGGCGAGACTGTCCGCCTGTCCGGCTGGGTCCATCGCAAGCGCGACCATGGCGGGCTGCTTTTCGTGGACCTGCGCGACCATTACGGCGTCACGCAGCTTGTCGTTGAACCGGAATCCCCGTCATTCGCGGCGATCGAGCGGCTGCGCGCGGAAAGCGTCATCCGCGTCGACGGCAAGGTCGTCGCGCGCAGCGCCGAAACCGTAAACCCGAATCTGCCGACGGGCGGCGTTGAAGTGCGGATCAACGGAGTGGAAATTCTCTCCGCCGCTGACGAATTGCCGCTGCCGGTGTTTGGCGAACCGGACTATCCGGAGGACGTTCGCCTTAAATATCGCTTCCTCGATCTGCGCCGCGAGACGCTTCATAAAAGCGTCGCGTTGCGTTCAGCCGTCATCGCCTCTCTGCGCCGGCGGATGATCGATCAGGGGTTCACTGAATTCCAGACGCCGATCCTGACCGCGTCATCGCCCGAAGGCGCGCGCGACTTTCTCGTCCCCTCACGCATTCATCCGGGCAAATTCTATGCGCTGCCGCAGGCGCCGCAGCAGTTCAAACAATTGCTGATGGTCGCCGGCTTCGATCGTTATTTCCAGATCGCGCCCTGCTTCCGCGATGAAGATGCGCGCGCCGACCGCAGCCCCGGCGAATTCTACCAGCTCGATTTCGAGATGAGCTTTGTCACGCAGGAAGACGTTTTCGCGGCGATCGAACCCGTTCTGGCTGGCGTGTTTGAAGAATTCGCGAATGGCAGGAAAGTGACGAAGCCGCCTTTCGCGCGCATAAAATTCGCCGACGCCATTCGCAAGTACGGTTCCGACAAGCCTGATCTCCGCAACCCGATCGAGATGCAGGACGCATCGGATCATTTCCGCGGCTCCGGCTTCAAGGTCTTCGCCGGAATGCTCGAAAAAGACCCGAAGGTCGAAGTCTGGGGCGTGCCGGCGCCCGGCGGCGGCTCTCGCGCCTTCTGCGACCGCATGAATTCATGGGCGCAGGGCGAAGGCCAGCCAGGTCTCGGCTATATCTTCTGGCGCGAGGGCGAGGAAGGCGGCGCCGGTCCGATCGCAAAGAACATCGGCGCCGAGCGCGCTGAAGCGATCCGCGCGCAGTTCGATCTCAAAGTCGGTGATGCGGTTTTCTTCGTTGCAGGCAAGCCGAGCGATTTCTACAAGTTCGCCGGCGCGGCGCGGACGCGCGTTGGAAGCGAATTGAAGCTCATCGCCGAAAACGAGTTCAAATTCTGCTGGATCGTCGACTTCCCGATGTATGAGTGGAATGAAGACGAAAAGAAGATCGACTTCTCTCACAATCCGTTCTCGATGCCGAATTTCGATCATGAAAAGTTTCTGGCGCTCAACAAGAAAGACGCTGAAACGATCCTCGACATTACGGCGTTTCAGTACGACATCGTCTGCAACGGCGTCGAACTCTCTTCAGGCGCCATCCGGAATCACAAGCCGGACATCATGTTGAAAGCGTTCGAAATCGCAGGCTATGACGCTGATTTCGTCGAGGCGAAATTCGGCGGCATGCTGAACGCCTTCCGTTACGGCGCGCCGCCGCATGGCGGCTCGGCCCCGGGCGTCGACCGCATCGTCATGCTGATCGCGGGGTCAGAGAATATTCGCGAGGTCATCGCCTTCCCGATGAACCAGCAGGCGCAGGATTTGATGATGCAGGCGCCGAACGAAGTGATGGAAAAGCAGCTGAAAGAACTGCACATCCGCGTCGTTCCGCCGATCACGGAAAAGAAAGCCTAGATCGGCGCTTCGGGCTCTTCCGAAACGATAACGGCGGCGCTGCGCGCGAGGCCTTTTTCCAGAAACGCATAGGCCGCGGCGCCGGCGGCCATCGTCGCCGTCGCGACGAAAAGCGCGCTCGGCGCAATCGAATAGAAGAGATGGCCGAGCATCGGCGCGAAGATGAAGCCGGACGCGCCGGCCGCATTTGACAATCCCGCCGCCGATCCTTGTTCGTCCGCCGTCACGGAGAGCGACGCGCCGCCGGCGTAGCCGGGCGTGAGCATGCCCGCGCCGAGGCCTGAAAGCAGCATGCCGAAGACGAGCGGTCCGACCGACGGGGAGATCGCGATGATCGAATGGCCGATAAGGATGAGTATCGGCCCCGCGCGCATCAGCGTCAGCGGCGGCAGGTTGAAACGCTGCACGAGAACAAGTTGGGAAAAGAGCGAAGCCATCGCCGAGGCGGAAAGCGCGACGCCTACGAGTTGCAGCGCATCTTCGCTCTTAAGCCCGAGCCGGTCGATGAAATAGAAAGCGATGAATTGCACCGGAATCGACATGACGACGCCAGTCGCCATCGCATAGGCGAGGAACGGACGGATGCGTTTGTCGAACGGCGACAATTTCGGGCGCGGCGCGCGTTCTTTCGGCGCGGTTCGCTCCGGCAGGAAGAAATAAACCGCGGCGACGGCGCAGGCGGCTGCGGCCGCGACCGCGTAAAGCGGCGCCAAGGGATCGATCGCGACGACGGCGCCGGCGAAAGCGGGGCCCGCCATCGCGCCGATGCCGAAGGCCGCGGAGAAGGCCGACATGCCGGCGGTTCGCCGTTCGGGCGGCGTGCGGTCGGCGATATAGGCTTGTGCCGCGCCTGGCGTCGCCGACCCGATGACGCCGTAAATCGAGCGCGTGCCGAGCAGCAGCGCGTAAAGGAGAACGCCGGACAAGGCGCCGGCGAGACCGAAATGCAGAACGGTGGCGAAAGCGGTCATCGAAACCGCGAAGCCTGAGAGCCCGATGACGATGAACGGTCGGCGTCCGAGATAATCGCTGCGCCGTCCCCATAAGGGGCCGATTAAAACCCACCAAAGCGCAGACAGCATGAAGATCGACAGAACCTGAAAATCGCCCATGCCGATCTGGCGCGCGATCGGCGGCAATACGGCGAAGACGATCGTTTGCCCCATGCCCATGCAGACGACGCCGGCGAGAAGGATCGCCATCGCGATCTGACGCTGGCGCGGCGAGGATGGCGGTTCGTCAAATCGAGTCATGAAAGGGAGCTGTGGCGGCGAGGGCTGTCCTCAATGCGCCTACTCCCGGCCGAAGGAAAGACCCGCATGCGCTTCGAGCCGCTTCAGCAGCGGCGCGCCCATCGCCGCGGCGGGCGTCCAAACGCCGCCCGTTGTTTTGTTCGCCTCGCGCACGAGCGCAATCGCGCTCTCGGCGATCATCTTCGATGTCGAGCCGTAGCCTGGGTCCTTGTCGCCTTTGCAATGGGTGCGGATTTTTTGCCCGCGCGCGGTCTCGCCGATGAAAAGAACGTCGTAAAAGCCGGTCTCGCGCTCTTCCTTTGTCGGGCCTTCGCCGGGTTTGGGCGCATCCTCGCCCATCAGCGAATTGTCGGACGCGACGGCTTTGGCTATCGCCGCGCCCTGTTCGCCCTTGCCGGTCATCATCATTTCCGAATAGCGGAAATCCTCACCATAGGGATGACCTAAGAGGAAGTTGGAGCGGTGCACATTCTTGGTGTTGATCGGCGCCATGACGAAGGGCGCGAGCCACACGCCCGATTCTTCATCAAGCATCGGCTTTGACATTGACGGCTGGTCGGCGCCTTTGAACCCCGGCGTCAAGGCGAAAGAACTTTTCAGGAGCTCGATGACGGACGGATCCTTGAACGCCGCTTTCATCGTCTCTTTGAGACTCGCCGCGGTGCCGCCGGAAAATTTGCCTTTCATGGCGCGCACGCGCCCTTTGATTTCGACGCAGGGCTCGCCGAATTCCTTCTTCGCTTCCTGCTGCGTATGCCAGACGCCGAGATCGAAGGGGATCGAGTCAAAGCCGCAGGAAAAGACGATGCGCGCGCCGGATTTTTTCGCCGCCGCCTCGTATTTGTCGATCATCGCGCGCATCCAGTTCGGCTCGCCGCAAAGATCGACATAATCGGTTCCAGCCTCGACGCAGGCGGCGACGAGCGGCTCGCCGTAGAGCTGATAGGGGCCGACCG
>CALAZI010000044.1 GCA_937895955.1 uncultured Alphaproteobacteria bacterium
GTGCAGACTGGCTTTGCGCGACGAGTAGCGCCAAAGCTTTAATCTTGCACTCCTCCGCCTACCCCCTATCCTAGCCCTCATCGAACCGACTCCCTCACACGGACGGCTCGCGCAATGCCGATCACGTCAGCCGCCGCCGTCGCCCCGAAATACCGCCCATCAAGCGATCTTTCAGGGTCGTTGAGGAGAAAAATCTCACTTGATTGGAGCGTGAAGCACCCGCTCCAGGCGGGCATTTCCCGACCGAAAGAATCGAATATCTGCGCATCGGCGACACGTACATTGTTGATGAATATCGCTTGCGATTCGCGGCAAATTTCGTCGCCGGGAACCGCCGCAATGCGCTTCAGGAGCGGGATGTTTTCCGGCAAATAGCCGCGCTCGGCGATGAATTCTGCGAGGATTTCATCGGGTCGGATGAGCACGAAGTCTCCGACCTCTGGCCGGTTGCTCCGCTCAATCCGGTAGAGCCCGATGGGCGCGCTCGCCGAGGCGTTCCAGACAAAACCGGGCGCAAAATTGACGACGCTGGCGAGCGCCAGCGCTCCAATCGCTGCGCTGGAGACCGCGATGATTTTCGCAGCCCCGCGTCTCATGGTTCGGCCTTTTTCGAGGTCGAGGAAAAGCGGCGAAGCGACGACCAGAGATCGAGATCATGGATATGATAGACGATTGAACCGCCATGTTTCCGGTAGGCGGGCCCGCCGCCCTCACCCCTGAAATGCTCCAGCGCGCGGGCGCTGACACGCAGATAGAGGGCGGCCTCGTCGATGCTCAAAAAGGGGCTTTTGTCGGCTCGCGCTTTCGTGCGCGCCTTGACGGATTTCCGCGCGCCATTAGGCTTTGAGCGCTCGCGCTTTCGGATGCTGTTTCGCGCCATTGATCGCGACCTCCAATGCGACATCGCGGGGATTCTGGCGCACGAGGGCGTAATTCTGGAAGTCTTCCCTATTCCAATTTCGGGGGGCGCTATTCTTTTTTCGGGGGGTCTTATTCTGCCCGCGAATATTTTATTCGCCAGTGGAATAAACCGGAGAACGTCTCGCAAATTCGCGTAATTGGGGTGCGGACGATCGCCGGTTCGGCTTGCGCTTTTGCGTCATTCGGCGCAGGATATTGACGAAGTCCGGAGGTCCATTTTTCGTGCGCGAATTCGGTTCGCTTTTGCGGCTGTTAAGAACCCATCTCGGCCTGACGCAGACGGAAATGGCCGAGCTTCTGCATATGAGCCAGCCCGTTTATTCGCGCGTTGAAACAGGGCGCCGGCCCTTGTCGATGACCGCGCTTGAACGTATCGCCGCTTTCGTGGAGGTGTCGGTCGAAGAGCTCGTCTTCGCCTTTTTCCTGCTTGACGACAACCTCAATGAAATCGAACGCCGCGCGAGCGATCCGGTCAACAAATTGCTGCTCGCCCTGGCGCAGAAATACCGTGACCGTCTCCCGGCGCGTTTCAAGAACGCCGCCGCGCTCGGCCTTCTATTTGATGAGCCGGGGGCATGAGTCTCGACATAGATGAAGTCGATTGGGTGATCGCGTGACAAAGATATTTGAAGGCATTATTGGATGGTCCGCCCTCAATTCCGGCGGCAGCGACCTCATGAAACTTGATCCCTTTGACGGCGCGTCCTGGAAGCAAAAGCTGTCCGAACCGGCGGCGGATGGAACCGTCACCGTGACCCTGTCCACGGGCAAGACAGTGATCGTCAACTCACGCCTGCTGGCGCTTTTGCGGCTGCTCGCCGACGAACTTGCTCGAGAAGAAACGAAGCTCCATTAAGCGGCGAGTCACCCGCGAAAAAGGCCGGAGCGAGACCGCCCCGGCCGAAGTCGATGTCCGTAAAGAGCGTTGAAGTTCGATCGAGTCGGCGGCCCTTGCAAGGCCGGATTTCGGCAGCAGCGGCGGACGGAATTCTTCAGAGTAGAGTGCGTCGTTGCGCCGCGAATTGGGTCCCGGCCAGGATCTTCTGCGGGCGGAATTCGTCGGCTACCCGACTACGAATCGGACGCGCCAATCGGTGATCGGCTCCTTCGATTTCTGTTGCAGGCGAAGGACATGAAGACGGAAGAGCGAGCATCCGATCAGATAAAGAAGGATGACTTCAAAGAGGCGATTCAGAACGAACATGGTGGCGTAGGATGATAGGCCCACCGCCTGCGTGAAGGTGATGAACGTTATCTCAAAAAGTAGGACGATGTAGAGCGGCGCCGCGAAGAGTTGGGCCTTCGCCATGCGCCAGAAGTGGTAAGCGAGGATCGTGTCATACATGACGGCGACGAGAAAGTAGCCCGAGACGTTGAGATAGAAGAAGGCGAAGAGACCGAACGCCCACCCCATGCCGATGAGGCTGGCCGCTGTCCGGATCGACTTCGAATTGGCGAGATAGGAAAGCCCGACGGCGAGGAGGACGAAAGTCGCATAATACGCGACCACCAGCAGGTCGCTCGCGACATGGTCCGTGCAACGATTGAGAATGCATCCCATAGAGTCCCCCCGGCCTCAAGCCCCGGTTCCCGGTTTGGATCGTGCAGATTTCGTGCCGATGTCGTGCGGTTAACCAGTGAGGCGATACGCGACCGTCTGGCGCTCCGTCGCGCGATTTGCGCCGGTTGCGCCGCACTGAGCGTGATGATGCTGCGCGACGCGGCGCGGCGCGCGCGGCAAGTGATCCGGACGGGCTGCAGCAAAGTCTGTTTAAGCATGCGAAAACGCCCCGCCTTGCGGCGGAGCGCTTCGCCGAAGCGATTACTCGCCGTTGCGGCGGCGGTTCGGGCGCGACCAGATGAGGTCGTAGTCGCCGTTCTCCATCTCGCAGAGATTGGCGAGGATCGGCGCGGCGAGCGAAGGATCGTCGAGCCGGACTGAGAGGTAGGAGCGGTTCTCGTTCGAGGTTTTCTTCCATGCGGCGCCGATCTCGGCGCGGCCGCTCAGGAGCCGGAAGTCTGGAGATTTCTCGCTCGTCTTGTCGGCGGGCTTGATCTGGACTTTGGCGTCGAGGGTGAGCGTCGAGACCGATCCGGTGAAGCCGTCGCCGGTTTTGGTGAAGGTGCCGATGGTAGCCATGTTCGTCTCCGTTCTTTATTCGGGCCGCCCCATGCGGCCTCGATGGCGATCAATTGGCGAAGGCGACCGCCGACGCAGTCCGACGGGGTCCCCATGGCGCAAGCGCCATGGGGTGGCGAAGACCCGCAGCATCGCGGAGGACGGCGGCGACGAACTTTTTTGCCTTCCCGCGAGGAATGGCGGGCTCTTCTCCTTGGCCGCCAGGGGAAAAAAGTTCGTCGCCGCCGTTGCGTCAGAGGCGATCGAGGCGGAGCCGGCCTTCGCCCAGATCAAGCCAATCGAGGATGTGATGGTGGTGGAGCCGAGTTTAAGGAACCAAATGGCTCGAAACCGATGGTCCGTAACTGAATGCGGCGACACACGCGGGTGTCGATCATGCGAGTAAATGGCGACATGGGCCTCAAGAATCGTCGGCCTGGGCAGAAAGAGGCGACGCCGTCGGCGTGATCAGAATAGGCGCCTGCCGTGGCGGCCCGAAGAGGAAAGCATCGCGACTGCAAACACGGATGTGCCGATCGACGCAGTCAGCCTTCTGCCGCGCGATTTCCGTGATGACGCCGGATGGTGGCCTCCTCGCGGGGAACCGAAAACTGCTTCGACGCATTGCCGGGCTTAGCTCTCCCGCTTATCGCGCGCGATGTCGAGAACGATCCGAAGGCTCTTACGCGCGCCCGCGAATGGACAGTATCGCGATGAGGCCCGCGCTCAGCGCGAAGACTGCTCCGGCGATGAATGTCGCTGTCGGGCCAAGGCGGTCCCAGAGAACGCCGGCGATGACGCTCGCGGCCAGCATGGCGACCCCCGTCGCGAGATTGAAAAGACCGAACGCGGAGCCGCGAAGGTCGGCCGGCGCGCGATCGGCGATGAGCTTGGCGAACACGCCTTGGGTCAGCGCCATGTGCGCGCCCCAGAGCGCGATGCCGATGAAGACGCCCTGAACGCCCGGCGCAAATCCGAGAAAAAGATCTGCGGCGATCAGCGCCAGAAGACCGAGGAGCAAAACCTTTGTGGGCGCGATCCGGTCAGCGAGAACGCCTGCGGGATAGGCGCCGACGGAATAGACAACATTCATGACCACAAGCACCGCCGGCGCGAAGGCCAAGGGCAATCCGGCCGCGTTCGCCTTCAAGACGAGAAACGCCTCGCTGAACCGTGCGAGCGTCATGGCGACCCCGACCGCGACGACGCGCCAGAAGGCGCGATCGAGGCGGCGAAGATCGCGCATCGCGATCGGCGCGCCCTTTGAACGATCGTCGCGCGCAGCGGATTTCTCCTCGACGCCGACCACAACCAGCGCGACTGCGATCGCAGCGGGGATCGCCGCGACCCAGAACACGGCGCGGAAATCATTGGCGAACAGGGCCATCAAGCCGATCGCGGCAAGGGGGCCGATGAATGCGCCGACCGTATCCAGAGCCTGGCGCAGTCCATAGGCGCGGCCGCGGATTTCGGGAGGCGTCACATCGGCGATGAGGGCGTCGCGCGGCGCCCCTCTAAGACCCTTGCCGATGCGGTCGGCGAATCGTGCGCCAAAAACGAGGGAAGGAGCGGCAGCGAGAGCAAACAAGGGCTTCGAGAGCGCGCCGAGGCCGTAACCGAGGACGATGAGCGGCTTTCGGCGGCCAAACCTGTCTGAGATATATCCGGAAAAGATCTTCGAGATCGACGCTGTCGATTCCGCAACGCCGTCGATGAGGCCGACCAGCGCGACGCTTGCTCCAAGCGATGCCGTCAGGAACAACGGCAGCAACGCATGGATCATCTCCGAGGAGACATCCATGAACATGCTGACGAATCCCAAGGCCCAAACAGTCCTCGGCAGCGCATTTGGACGGTGCGGGCGCATTCAGTCTCATCAGTGACGGTGGGCAATTCTCGCCTTGGCCCCGATCGGGACGATAGGCGATCAGCCGATGTCGGGGGAAGGCCGCGCTGCTCTGTAGGGCGGCCGTGTGAAGCGAGAATTGCATCCAACAATGATGAGCTGTCGACTGGCCGTGTACCAAGGCGCCCGCGCTATCCGGGCGGGCGCTGCAACGCCCCGACCGCCTCTGCGGGCACTTCGCGGATTGGGTGGAGCGACGCCCGCTCTCGCAAGAATAAGGGCCGGATCGTGAGGCGTTAGCAGAAGTCGATGTTCCGAAGAGCGCGTTCAGGATCGGCGCCGTCGCATTCGCGCTCCGCTGCGCTTGCTGGCGGACGGGACGAAGCTGTTCGGCGGGGGCAACTCGATGCGTCTCCCGCGCGATCACTCCGCATGAAAGGCGCGCGGCAGATCACCAGCATCGAGCCGATTATTGCGTGGGCCCTGCCCCCAGCGACAACCCGTCGCGGCCGCGATTGGGGGAACCGCCCCGCCGGTTGATGCCGAAGCGCAAATAAAGCGGCGGTATCACGAACAGGTTGACGAGCACGGAGGCTATCAGCCCACAGACGATCACGATCGCCATCGGGTGTTCGATCTCGTGCCCCGGCTTCACGCCGCTGACGATCAGAGGCAATAATGCCAGTCCCGTCGTCAGCGAGGTCATCAGGATAGGCGTCAGGCGTTCCTCCGTCCCCTGAAGGACAAGCGCCATACCGGGCTGAAGGCCTTCCTCCTCCTCGAGATGCCGGAAGTGGCTGACCATCATGACGCTTGTTCGCGAGGAGATGCCGAGCACGGTGATGAAGCCGATCAGCGATCCCAGCGAGACGACCCCGCCGCCGAGAATGGCGCCGGCGACGCCGCCGAGCATGACGCCTGCGAGACCGAAGAAGATGATCGAGGCGATGCGGACCGACTGAAAGAGCGCATGGAGGATGAGAAAAACCGCGGCTAGCGCTATGACCAGCGCGAAGAAGAGGCGCGACTGCGCGGCGCGAAGTTCGGCCGACTCGCCGAGGACTTGCGGGAAATAGCCGCGGTCGAACGAAACTGTCTCAAGCGCGCGGTTGACGTCCGCGGCGACCGCGCCAAGCGAGCGGCCGTCCGGCTCGAGGCTGACATCGATGCGGCGCGACGCGGCTTCGCGTGTCACCGAATTCGGCGTCGGTGCGATGAAGACATCGGCGACGGCGTCGAGCGGTACAAGCGCGCCCGATGAAGTCCGGACACGGATATCTCTGAGTGTTTCGATCGACGTCGCGAATTGCTGCTCGCCGCGCACGACGACATTGAAGATTTTCTGGTCGTCATAAACTTGACCGACGCGCTCGCCATTGATCAGCACCGATGTCGCCTCGCGCACATCCGCCGGCGTGACGCCGACCGCCGCCGCGGCGTCCGGACGGTAGCGAATCTGAATATGGGGGACATAAGTCAAGCTCTGTGCGTGGACATCCTTTACGCCGTCGATCGACGAGAGCGCCCGCTCGACTTCCTTGCTCTTGGCGATCAGCACGTCGAGGTCGGGGCCGAAAATGCGCACCACGATCGAAGAACCCGATCCCGTCAGAACTTCTTTGACGCGCTCGCGCAGATAGGTGAGGAGGTCCCGGAAAAGACCGGGATAGCCGTCGACAATGGTCTGGATCTCTTCAACCTTTGCGTCGTAGTCGACTTTCGGATCAAGGCTGATCCAGAGTTCCGTGAAATCGACCCCGTAAACCTCGTCGGCGACTTCCGCGCGTCCGACATGGGCGCCGAAATTGCGCACGCCCGGGACGGCGGTCAATTCGTCCGACGCGCGGATCGTAATCCGGTTCATCGCGTCAAGCGACGTGCCGGGACGTTCGAGCCAGTGCATCAGGAAGTCGTATTCACGGAACTTCGGCAATAATTCCTGACCGAGAAAGGGATAAATGAGCGCCGATGAGACGATGGCGACGCCAAGGGCGGCGATCGCCCCGCGCCAGCTGCCCGCGGCGCGGGCGATAAGCGGCCGGTAGCGCGCCTTCAGCCATTGCACGGCCGGAGAATCCTTGCGTCGCCGATCGGCTGCGCCGGGCAGGAGAAGAAGACTCATTGCGGGCGTCACTGTAAGCGCTACCGCAAGCGATGCGAGAATAGCGGTGATGTAGGTAAGCGCCAGCGGCTTGAAGAAGGCGCCTGTGAGGCCCGACAGGCTGAACACCGGGATCAGGGCGGAGGCGACGATCATGCTGCCGAAGACGACCGCAGTCCGGACCTCCGTCGAAGCGTCGAGCACGACAGAAAACGCCGGGCGCGGGTGTCCTGCTTCCGCATTGAGGCGCAGGCGTCGCATGATGTTTTCGACATCGATGATCGCGTCGTCGACGACTTCGCCAAGCGCGATGACAAGACCCGCCAGCACCATGGTGTTGATGACGCCGCCCGAATAATTGAGGACAAGCGCGGCGGCGAGCAGGGAGAGCGGGATTGCCGTGATGCTGATGACGGCCGAGCGCCAGTCATAGAGAAACAGCGTCAGAACGATGATCACGAGAACGCAGCCGATCAGCAGCGCCTGGTTGAGATTCAGCAGCGAGTTTTCAATGTAAGTCGCCGGACGGAAGATGGTCGGATCGACTTTGACGCCTTCGAGCGCCGGGGCGAGATCCCGCAACGCCTCCTCGACGCCGCGCGTCACGTCAAGCGTATTGCCCCAGGGCTGTTTCTCGACGATCAGAAGAATACCGGGGGCGCCATCGATAATGGCGTCGCCGATCGGCGGCGGCACGCCTTCAATGATCTCCGCGACATCGCCGAGCGTGAGAGCGGCGCCGTCACGGTTTTCAATGATGACGCTCGCGAGGTCTTCAAGGGATTGAACGGTCGGCGCATGCACGACGCTGAAACGCTGGTTCGGACCTTCGACGAAGGCGCCGCCGGTGACAGCGGTCGCCTTGGCGGCGGCCTCTTTGACCTGGGTGAGCGTCAGGCCGAAGCCGTCGAGCTTTGCCGGATCGACGCGCACCTGCAATTCCCGGTCGCGCTGGCCCCAGATGGCGACATTCGCGACGCCCGATACGGACATGAGCCGGGGACGGATGGTCCAGACCGCCAGCGTAGAAAGCTCAATCTGCGACAACGTTTCCGATTGAAGACCGATCTTCAGCACGCGGCTTGTGGACGAGAGCGGGGAGAGCAGGACGGGCGGGCGCGCCACCGCGGGCAGTGTCGGCGCTACAAGCGCCACGCGCTCCTGCACCAGCTGCCTTGCCTTCAGGAGATCGACGTCGCGCTTGAAGATGATCTTGACCGATGAGAGGCCCAGCACCGATTTCGAACGGACGGTTTCTAGCCAGGCGACGCCGTTGACGGCGTTCTCAAGCGGGACAGTGACAAGCTGCTCGACTTCCACGGCGGAGAGACCCGGCGCTTCGGTCTGGATTTCAACGAGCGGCGCCGCGAATTCCGGGAAGACGTCGAGTTGCGCGCCGCCAAGGCTGCGCGCGCCGACCGCGACCAGTACGATCGCCAGCGCAACGACGATGAACCGTATGCGGAGCGCCGCGGAAACGATGCCGGAGATCATTTGCCGACGCCGAATTCAGAACCGGCGAGTTCGGCGACGCCGGCCGTCACGACCTTCGTTCCCGCCGGTGGCCCTTCGGAGAGCACGGCGACATCTTCGGCGATATAATCCACAATGACGCGCCGCCGCGCGAAGGTGGCGGCGTCGATCGCTTCATAGACCCAGGCGCCGCCGTGAATGTCCGTGAAAATAGCCGATAGAGGCGCCGCGAGCCGGGGCGTCGTCTCGCCCATGGCGATTGCAACGCCGACGCGCTCGCCCGGGCGCAGATCGATGTCAGACGCTTCCGTCAGGAAATAAAGATCGACCGAAGAGGTTGACGTCGTCGCGGTCGGCGGGCCGTCAATGCGGACAGCGCCGGTGAGCGGGGCCCGCGATCCAAGGCGCAAGATTTTCGCCGGTGCCTTGTCCGCAATCTTTTCAAGATCAGAGGAAAAAACCGGCACGCGGATGAGCGCGTTCTCCAGTGCCGTGACGCGAAAGAGCGGGTCGCCGGCCCGGACCATCTGTCCAAGCCCCACGGCGTAGTCGCCGAGCAACCCTGTAATGGGCGCTGTGACCGCTGCGCCCTGGTCGTTGGCCCCGGCGTCCATGCTGATTTGCGTGCGAACGCTCGCGAAAGCGGCTTCGGCTTGCGCGACTTCGGCGCGCGCGCGTTCGGCGTCCTCTTCACTTGCGCCTTCGGCTGCGACGAGATCAAGGGTTCGCTTGAGGCGCGCCCGCGCATTGTCGAGTTCAAGACGGCGTACACGGATTGCCTGGTCCGGGCTGACGCCCGCGGTTTGGGCCGCGACGCCGTGCAGCTGGAGGACCGGCGCCCCCGCTTGAACGCGGGCGCCGGGGACGAGAAGCCCGCCTTTGGGTGCGGTGACGATCCCGTCGAAGGGCGCGGCGACCAGCGAGCTTGCGCCCGGCGCCGGCGTCACAACGCCGGTAAAGAGGCGTTCGTTTGCGACCTCGCGCATTCCAAGGACCGCCGTCTCGATTCCGGTGCGCCGCACCGCATCATCGGTGAAGGTGATGCGCGTCAGGTCCGACTCCGGCCGCTTGTTTTCTACCGTGGCCGGCTCCGTCTTCGCGTGGGTCTCTTTTGAGCCTCCGCAAGCCGCAAGCAGGCTGAACGCCGCCAGGAGTGAGATCAGATGTGGGAGCCGCTTCATGGAATGCTGCCTTCTGAGGACGCAACAACAACATCGCTTCCGGCGCCGAATTTGAGATCAGCCGCGGCGCGGCTGTACGCGGCGACGGCGTCGGCGCGTTGCAGCCGCGCGGCGATGAGATCGCGGCGCGCCAGCGTAACTTCGAGCAGCGAGGCGCGGCCCAGACCAAGCGCCGCTTCGGCGACGGTTAAGCGGCGCTCGGCCGCTGGAAGGAGATCTTCATCAATCATCGCGAGCGTGCGGCGCGCCGTTTCGAGATTGCCCAGCGCGGCGTCGATTTGCTGATCGATCAACAGGCGAAGCCCGTCGCGTTCGGCGAGCGCGCGATCAAGGATCGCTTGGGCGCGGGCGCGGGCCGCCTGACCGCGATCAAACAGCGGAATGTTGACCGACGCGCCGGCGCTGACTTTCAATTTCTCCCCTTGTTCCTGACCGAGATCGATGATGGCGCCGGGCTGCAGAACATCGAGCGCAACGCCGTCGAGGTCGCGCCGTGCAGCGTCTACGGCGAGATCGGCGGCGAAAATGTCGGGCCGCCTTGCCGCCGCTGATTTCAGGACATCGGCGTCAGCCGCTGACCTGCCTCCGATGTCGGAGACGGTCACGATATCGAGCGGGGTAGCGACCAGCGTTTCGAGCGCGATCAGCGCCAGCGCCGCGTCATTGCGCGCGCGTTCGGCGGCGATTTCGCTGTCGGCGGCGGCGGCGTGTGCCGTCGCCGTATCTATGCCTCTGCCGCGCCCGAGGGCTTGCGCCTTTTCCGCGAGTTCCACGAGCTTGGCGGCTGCTTTCGCATCCTCGTCGAGTAACGCCGCCCTGTCGCGCGCGCGGGCGAGATCGGCGATCCCTGTGCGGGCATCCCGCGCGAGGGCAAGGCCATTCTGCACCACGGACTGGCGCGCCCGTTCGAGGCGATCTCGCGCGGCGTCGATGCGCGCCGGGCGCCGCAAGAGATCGATCGGAATGGCGATCGCGCCTTCGAGAAGACCGCTGCCGACCGGGTCGAGCAGCGAAAGATTTGGATTACGCGGCGTTCGCGCTGCGATGAGATCGGCCTCGGAAAGACCGAGATCGGCAAGGCTCGCGCGAAGGCCCGGATTGTTCCAGAGGGCGAGCGCGACGATTTCGCGCTCGTCTGCGCCATCGGCAAGATTGACGCCCTGGGGCGATGAGCCCTCGACATGGCTGCGCGGAACGCCGGCCCCAGCGCGCGCTTCAAGCGCTGCGGAAATTGCAGCGGCCGACCGGTCCTTGCCGGTTGCGCAGGAGGCGCAAAAAACGAGGCCCGCCAAGGCGAGCCATCCGGGACTCGACATGACCCCTCGCTGGCGCCTGTCATCCCGACAGCGCCCTATCTTCATGACTAATGCACAGAATGCCTTACGGCCGGGTTACTGAATGATTGGGAATTCCCAATGTTCAGTCTTGCAGTCGCCTCACGGCGCGGCCGGAATCGTCGCAGAAACCTTGAGACCGGGCCTCGCGTCCTCCAGCGTCAGGGCGCCGTGATGCAAGCGAGCGACGGCGGCCGCAATCGACAGCCCGAGGCCGGAGCCGGGTTTTGACCGGCTTGCGTCCCCGCGTTCGAAGGGCGCTAGCAGCCGCGCTCGTTCCGTCGCCGGAATGCCCGGACCATTGTCCGCAACAATGAAATGGGCAGCGGCGCCGTCAAGGTTGAGGTCGACGCTGATCCGCGCGTTAGCCGGCGTATGCTGAATCGCATTGTCGAGAAGGTTGGCGGCGAGTTGCGCGGCGAGGCCTGCGTCGCCCTTCAAGACGACATCTGGTGCAAGCTTCGTGTTGAGTGTGCGACCGCTCGCTTCAATGTCAGGGCGATAGGCGTCGACGACGCGTTCCACGACCTGGCTGAAATCGAACGGGGCGAAACGCGCCTCCATTGCGCCGCTCTCGATCTCGGAAAGACGCAACATGGCTTCGAACGTCCGGAGCAATTGTTTGATATCGTCTTGCGCAGCGGTCAGCGCGTCCTGCGCTATATCTGGCGTTTCCGCGCGCTGAGCGGCTTCGATCCGTTGAGACAGATGCGCAAGCGGCGTGCGCAAATCATGGGCGACATTCGCCGACACGCGGCGCAAGCTTGCAACGAGGATCTCAAGGCGTTCGAGCATGTCGTTGAACGTCGTCGTCAATTCGTCGATGTCATCGGGATTGCGGCGGTTGGCGATGGGCGCCCGGACGCTGAGGTCGCCGGCCGCAACTTCCCGCGCGACAATGCCCAGCTGGCTCATGCGCAACAGCGTTCGGCGCGTCGCAAGGAGCCCAACCACGAGCGCGGCCGCGAGACTGAAAAGGCCCGTCCAGGTCAAGGCCTGCAACACGGCGTTGCGAATGCGCTCCGATCGTTCCAGATCGTCGCCGACGCTGAGGCGGTCGCCGGACGCAAGCGTCGATGTCAGCACCAGATAATCGCCAATAGGCCTCTCATCGCGGTCAGGTGGATCAACGAGGCGCCAGCCGGGTTCTTGGGGAGGAAGGATGTCCTCGCCCGCGATCACGCGGCCGTCCGCCGCTTCGAGGCGATAGGTGAAAGTCGTCGGATGCGACAAGCGCGCGGCGATGGCTTGCGCTGCGGCGCCTTCGCCTTCAGACGCGAAAATGCCGGAGATGTAGGCCGCCTCCGATTCGATCTGGGCGCGGAGTTCATCGGACGCCGCGTTGCGCGACGCAAACCACGCGCCGGCGCCCGCGAAGATGAAAGTCACACACAAGAGCGCCGCGTAGATCGCAACGAGACGGAACCCGGTCGATGCAAACATTCTGTCACCGCGCCCGGATGACATACCCGCTGCCCCGAACGGTGTGAATCAACGGCTCTTCCTTGCCACGATCGATCTTGCTGCGAATCCGGCTGATATGGGTCTCGACGATGTTCGTGCCTGGATCGAAATGGAACTCCCAGACCTGCTCCAGCAGCATGGTGCGGGTGACGACGCGGCCGGCGTTCAGCATCAAAAGTTCAAGGATCTGAAACTCGCGCGGTTGCAGCTCGATGACGGCGTCGCCGCGCCGCACAACGCGCCGTAGCCGGTCGAGGGAAAGGTCGGCGACGCTGAGCATGGGCTGCTCGCCCCTGAGCGGCGGCCGGCGGGCCAGTGCGCCGACGCGGGCGGCGAGTTCCGAGAACGAGAACGGTTTCACAAGATAATCGTCCGCGCCCCCCTCAAGCCCCTCGACGCGATCGGTCACGGCGCCAAGAGCAGTCAGCATGATGACCGGGACGCAAACGCCGGACGACCGGATCGCCTTCAGGGTGGATAGACCGTCAAGTTTCGGCAGCATGCGATCGATGATGATCAGATCGAAGGCGGCCTCAGTCGCGAGAAAAAGCCCTTCTCGGCCATCGGATGCGACGTCGATCTGATTGCCGAGTTCCCGAAATCCTTTGGCGACAAAGTTCGCCATGTTTGGATCGTCTTCGATGAGCAGAATTCGCACGGACTCTTTCCGGAGTTGGTTTTGGTTGCTTTTGTCGCCTGTGTCTGGAGCGGGAGCAAATCGATTATTCTCAATGTTGACGACCTCTGATCGTTCGCCGCTTCAATCAGGGTTCAGCGCGATTCGTCATAGCGATCGTTTACGTCCGTCGCCGCCTGGCGAAGCGCCAGGGGCCATCTCCCTCATTCGCGCCTTTGGTCTTCAGGGGAGCCCCTATGCGCATTGGACGCGATTCCCCGTTCATTCAGATCGGCCCTCGATGACCGCTCACCGTCGGTGATCCATGAGCGGGATGCCGAGGCGCTTGGCCTTGTCGGCGAGGTTGTCGGTGACGCCCGAGCCGGGGAAGACAACGAGGCCGATCGGGAGCGTTTCGAGGAGCGCATCATTGCGCTTGAACGGCGCGGCCTTGCCATGACGAATCCAGTCCGGCTTGAAGACGATTTGCACGACCTTGCGATTGTCAGCCCAGGCGCTCGCGATTTTCTCGGCGCCGCGCGGCGTGCCGCCATGGAGGAGCACCATGTCGGCGTGCTTGGAATGCACGCGGTCGAGCGCGGCCCAGATGCGTTGATGGTCGTTGCAGTCGACGCCGCCGGCAAAGGCAATCTTCGTGCCCACGGGCGTCAGCGGCTCGATTTCGGCGCGGCGCTTTGCGGCGATGAAGTCGCGGCTGTCGATGACGGCGGCGGTCAAGGCGCGATGGCTCGTGCGCGATCCATTGCGCGGCCGCCAGGCTTCGCCGAGATGACGCTCGAACAGCGTGACCGCGGCGT
>CALAZI010000045.1 GCA_937895955.1 uncultured Alphaproteobacteria bacterium
GCGCTGACCGACGCCGCCGACAAGGTGAAGGCGTGCTCGACTTGCGGCAATTGGGATTCGATCGATCCGTGCGCCGTCTGCGCGGAAGCCTCGCGCGACCCTTCCATTCTTTGCGTCGTGCAGGATGTCGGCGATCTCTGGGCGCTCGAACGCGCCGGCGCGCATAAGGGGCGCTATCACGTGCTCGGCGGGCTGTTGTCGCCGCTCGACGGCGTCGGCCCGAATGAGCTCAATATCGGAACGCTGATCGAACGCGCCTCTAATGAAACCGTGAAAGAGATCGTGCTGGCGTTGCCGGCGACGGTCGACGGCCAGACGACGGCGCATTATCTCGGCGACCAGCTTCTTTCGGCGAACGTATCCGTTACGCGGCTGAGCCAGGGCGTGCCGGTCGGCGGCGAGCTTGATTATCTCGACGAAGGAACGCTCTCCGCCGCCATGAAAACGCGCCGGCCGGCATGATGAATTCTGAAACGTTGGACGGGCTCTGGTATCTCGCGGCGTTGTCGTCCGAGTTGAAGCCGGGCGGCGTATCGCGGCGAATGATGTTCGGCGAACCGGTCGCACTCGGTCGAACAAAAGCGGGCGCGGCGTTCGCGCTGCGCGATATTTGCCCGCATCGCGCCGCACCCCTGTCGGCCGGCCGTCTTTGCGAGACGAACGGCGCAGCGACGCTTGAATGTCCCTATCACGCTTGGGCGTTTCGCGTGTCGGACGGCGTTTGCGCGTCGGTTCCCTCGCTTGTCTCCGACGACCGGCGCGATCCCTCGACCATCAGGACGCGCGCCTATCCCCTGCATGAGGCGAACGGTCTCGTCTGGATTTACCGCGGCGAAGGCGAGGCGGAAACGGCGCCGCCCGATATCGGCCTTGATCCGTCGTTCAAACCGAAAACCGTCACGATCGTCGAGGCGGAAGGGCCGTTCGATGAAGCGGTGATCGGTCTTGTCGATCCGGCGCATACGCCGACCGTCCATAAGCAATGGTGGTGGCGCGAGGGCGCGTCGCGTCACGACAAGACGAAACGCTACGAACCGACGCCGCTCGGCTTTAAAATGCTCGCGCACCAGCCCTCGTCAAACACGTTAATTTACAAATTCATCGGCGGCGCGCCGACGACAGAAATCGAATTCCGCCTGCCCGCGCTGCGCCTTGAACATATTCGCAATGACAAGAGACGCATTCTGGGCCTCACAAGCATGACGCCGGTTGAAGCGAACAGGACGCGCATCGTTCATGTCATCTTCTGGGATTTCGCGCTGCTTGATCTGATGCGGCCGATCGCGCAATCGATGGCCGATGATTTCCTGGCGCAGGACGGCGCCATCCTCGCGCATCAGAACGAAAACCTTCAACGCATCGATCATCGCCCGCTCTATTTCGGCGACGCCGACGAGCCGGCGAAATGGTATTTGAAGCTGAAGCGCGACTGGGGCGCGCGTAAGGAAACGGGCGGCTTTACGAACCCGCTGGCGCCGGCGTCGCTTCGCTGGCGAACCTGACGGCCGCCGCCGCGAGCGTGCGGCGCGCGGCGAGCAAAAACACGATCAACGCTGTTGTCGCGCATAGCGGCAAGACGGCTTCGCTCGATCCCGGCATCAGGATCGGCGCCGCCCAGACGGCGATGAGGCCGATGCGTTCAAAGGGAAGCCAGCCGCTCATCACGCCGCGTCGCGCAATCAGCAGCATCGCCGGCGCCATGATGACGAACTCATAGTAGAAGGCGTAAGGCGTCGCCAGCATCGCGGCTGTCGATAGCGCGGCGACGCGCAAATCCCAATCCTTCACCCGCCGCCAGACGATAAAGACATAAGCGGCGAGAATGAGGCTCGCCGACAGTTGAGCGGCCTTCGCAAGGACGCCGGGGGCGCCGAGCACCGACAGCAAACCGTAAGGCGTCACCAGCTTGTAATCGGGAAAGCCGAACTCGCCCATGCGCGCGCCATGCGCGGCGACGCTTTCGATAAAGCCGACCCAGGGCTCGGTTCCAAAGGCGATGAGGCTCAACAGCGCGAAAAGAACGGCGCTGACTGCGGCGGCTAAAAAGGCGCGCCAGCATCCCCCGGCGATGAAGGCGATCGGAATGAGCAGCCCCAGCTGCGGCTTGATCGTCAAAAGACCGGCGGCGATCCCGGCGATGATCGGGCGGCGATCGGCGAAGGCGCCGATCAGCGCGATCAGCGCGGCGGTGAGAAAGCCGTTCTGCCCTGTGATGACCGCCTGAAACGTCGCCGGCGCGGTCAGGACAAAGAAGAAAGCCCACTTGTCCGGCCACAGCCGCCAGATGACGGTCATAAAGAGCCCGCCGAACGCTGCGATCCAGAGGGCGTAGCTCGTAAGATAGGGCGCTTCGCCGAACGGCTCGATCAGAAGATACATGGTCGGCGGATACATCCAGGCGAGATTGAATTCGCCCTTGTCCGGATAAGCGGCCTGCAGCATCGCTTTGAGGTTCGCCATCTCGTAGATCGTCAGCATTTCGGGCGTGCCCGCGACGCGGGCGGCGAAATTGAAGACGACGAAATCGCCGCCGATGATCGGCCCGTATTTCGTGAAAAGGTCTTCCGACGTCCAGACGAGATCGGCGAAGCTGCAGACCGCGATCAATGCGAACAGGAGCGCCGCCGCCGCCAGCGTCAGCTTCAGCCGCGTGGTAAACAATTGGTGAATGAGCGGAAATTCTTCCGCAACTCTCGCGATCGGCCGGTCCATCCCCCGCGTTTACCATCACGCAATAAACGAAGCGTTATCTAGTTTTGGCGAGGGCTGGGCCGCCGGAGGCGATGATGGCGAGACGGAAGAAAAAGTGCGATGCGGCGAACATATCGCCGCGCGTCGAGCATCGCCCGGCGCTGCTCTCAATCGTTTGCCCGGCCTATAATGAAGAAGAAACCCTCGCGGCCTTCGCCATCGCCGTTGAGGCCGCAATGCGCGCGCTGGCGCAGCCTTATGAAATCGTTTTCGTCAATGACGGCAGCGATGACCGAACGCTCGCCGTCATGAAGCGCATCCGCGAGAAATCGAACGGCGTCGCAATCGTCGATCTTTCGCGCAATTTCGGCAAGGAAATCGCCACGACGGCGGGGCTCGACCAGGCCAGAGGCGACGCGGTCGTCGTCATCGACGCCGATCTGCAGGATCCGCCGGCGCTCATTCGCGAGATGATCGCCGGCTGGCGGGAAGGGTACGACGTCGTCTACGCCCGCCGTCGCGAACGCCGCGGCGACGGTTATGTGAAGCGCGCGACGGCGTCGCTGTTTTACAAGCTCATCAGCAGCGTCGGCGATGTCGACATTCCGGAAAATGTCGGCGACTTCCGTCTGATGAGCCGCAAGGCTGTCGATGCGGTTTGCGCCTTGCGCGAACATCACCGTTTCATGAAGGGCATTTTCGCCTGGGTCGGTTTTCCGTCGAAGGAAATCGTCTATGACCGCGCGCCGCGCTCTAGCGGGCGAACGAAATGGAATTACTGGCGGCTCTGGAATCTTTCGATCGAAGGCATCACCTCGTCAACGCTCGCTCCGCTCAAACTGTCCACCTATTTCGGCTTTGCGACGGCGCTTGTCGCTTTTCTCGCCGGCGGCTTTTATATCGCCAAGACGCTGTTTTTCGGCGATCCCGTCCCGGGCTTTCCGACGCTTGTCGTCGTCATCCTCTTCCTCGGCGGGATTCAGCTGATGGTGCTTGGCGTCATCGGCGAATATCTCGGCCGCGTTTTCAATGAAACAAAGGAGCGCCCGCTTTATTTCGCGACGGAAATCTACGCCTCCGATGCCGATGAAGCGCTTCCCTCCATGCGAAACGCCGGCTGATCATGGCGCCGTCTCTCGCCGCCTCGATAGACCGCGCCCGGCGCCACTCAGGCGCGATGATGCGGTTCGGCGCCGTCGGCGTCGGCAATGTCGTCACCGAATTCCTCATCTTCAACATTCTGCTGCATTCGGGGGTCGCCATGCTCGCCGCGAATGCGGCCGGCTTCCTGTGCGCCAATATCCAGAGCTATCTCGTCAACGCGCATGTGACGTTTCGGGAAAACGGCGCCCGGGCGCGCCTTTCCGTCGGGCGCTATGTCCGGTTCATGGCCGCGCACAGCTTGTCGCTGGCGATTTCCACAGCCTTCATCGCCGCCTTCGCCGATAAGATCGGCCCCAACCCGGCGAAACTCGCCGCTGTCGGGTTCGGCTTTATCGCGAATTATTCAATGAGCGCGCTTTTTGTTTTCCGCGGCGGCCGGCCGCCGCGCGATTCAGGTTCCGAATCGGCGCTCTGAGCGCTAATCATCCTGCATGGTGTTTGAAGAGCTCTCCCGGGCCGGCCTCGGACCCGACGGGCCGGCCTTCTGGCTGTTGGCGGCGGTCATCCTTATTGCGACGCTCACCTTGCTGTACGCCCTGCGTGAGGCGCGGCGGGGCGAAAGATTGCGGGCCGAGCTTGACCGCGCGCGCATCGCGCTCGCCGCGGCGGAAACGCGCGCCGGCGAAACGAGTGTCGTTCGCGCCGATCTGAAAGCGGCCCTTGAAGACAAATCGCGGCTTGAAGCTGAAATTGCGGCGTCGCAGGCGCGCCTCGCCGAGCGCGAGCGCGCGCTGCGCGAACTGAAGGAGCGCATGGACGCTGACTTCAGATCGGCCGCATCGCAAATGCTCGATGAGGCGCATAAGGCGTTTTTGCTTCGCGCGTCTGAATCGTTTGAAAAGCACCGCGTCGCGGCGGATGCTGAGGCCGCAGAGAAACGCAAGGCGCTCGACGAGCTTATCCGGCCGATGGCTGAAACGCTCACGCGCTATGAGGAAGGTCTGAAAGAACTGCGCGCCGAACAGCATCGCGCGCGCGGCGAACTGATCGGCCGTATCGGCGATCTCGCCAAATCCGCCAATGATGTCCGGATGGAGGCGCAGAAACTTTCAACCGCCTTGCGCGCGGGCTCGAAGGTGCGCGGACGCTGGGGCGAGGAGCAATTGCGCAATGTCGTCGAGACGGCCGGCATGGCCGCCTATGTCGATTTCGTCGAACAAGCCTCTCACGACGACGACGGGCGGCGTCTTCAACCCGATATGGTGGTCAACCTGCCCGGCGGTCGGAAGCTCGCGATCGATTCCAAAGTGTCGATCAACGCCTATCTCGATGCGGTTGAGTCGACGGACGATGAAGAACGCTCGAAATTTCTCTCGCGTCACGCCGACGACATCTGGGCGCATGTGAAAACCCTGTCGGCGCGGGAATACGCGGCGAGCCTCAGGGAATCGCTTGATGTCGTCGTCATGTTCATTCCGGGCGAGAATTATTTCGCCGCGGCGAGCGAAATGCGGCCGCAGCTTTTTCAGGACGCCTTCGAACGGCGGGTTCTCATTGCGACGCCGACGACGCTCGTCGCCATGCTGAAGGCGGCGTCATTCAACTGGCGCCAGGAAAAAGCCGCCGAGAACGCCAAGGCGGTGGCGAAAATGGCCAAAGATCTCCACGACAGCCTGCGCGTGATGGCGCGCCATCTCGGCGATCTTGGAACCTCGTTGACGCGCGCCGTCGATAAATTCAACGACGCTGTCGGCGGGTTCGAGCGCCGCGTATTGCCGCGCGCCAGACGCTTCGCGGAGTTTGAGTTGCCGGGCGTTGACGCCGCGATTGACGAGTTGAAGCTGATCGAAACGTCGCCCGCTGCGCTGAAGGACGATGATCCGCCGGCGCAGACTGCGAAAAAAGCCTAACGCAGCGGGAAGGGCGTTCGCGCGCTTTGCCGGGCGGCCTGCGTCTCGTCGTCCCGGTCATCGCCGTAAAGATCGCCGTTCGGCGACAGATCGCTCCGCTCCATCGTATTGCGCAGGCCGCGGCGCTCAGCGGGCTCGCCTCGCTCGTTGGCGGAGGCGAGGCGGAGGGGGGTCTGATCGCGCCGCTCCCTGTTTTCAGCGGGCTCGTCGCGATAGCGGCCGCTGTCGACTTCAAGCGCCGAGAGCCGCGCCTCCAGCCGATCGATTTCGGCGAGCGCGCGCCGCGCATCGTCAAGGGCGGCCGTCGATTTCTCGCGCACCGGCGCGCCGCGCAACACGCCGCTCAGCGCGTGCAATGTCGCCATCAGCGATGTCGGCGAAACGATCCAGACGCGCGCGCGATAGCTGTCCTGGATGATGTCGGGGAAGCGGGCGTAAAGCTCCGCCGCCATCGATTCGGAGGGGATGAACATCATCGCGCAGTCGGCTGTGAAGCCCGGCGCGATCAGCCGCTCGGCGACGCTGACGACATGCCTCAGGGCGATGCGCCTGAATTCGGTCTCGGCGTGCGAATCTCCCGCTGAGCGGAGATCCGAAAACGCCTCGACCGGAAACCGCGCGTCGATCGCGATCGGTCCCGGCGGCCGCGCCAGCTTGATAAGGCAATCGGCGCGGTAATTATTCGTCAGCGCGGCGTTGAATTCATAGCCGCCTGGAGCGATGGCGTCGCGCACGACGTCTTCAAGCTGCAGCGCCGGCGCGCTTGGCGCCGAGGTGGGCGAGCGCATCGCATGGCGAAGGCGGGAGATTTCCTCGCGCAGCGCCGCAATCTCCGACGCCGGCGCGGAAGCGTCGATGCGATGCGCCAGCGCGGCGAGGGCGTCGGCGATGTCGCGGCCCTGGGCGTCAAGACGCGCATTCATCATCTCAAGAAAGGCGGCGTCATGTCCGTGCTCGCCGGCGCCCGCCTCGTGCAAACGATGAACGGCGCGCCGTTCGAATGAATTCGCCAGCGCGTCGATGCGCTCGGAGAAGCGGCGCGCAAAAGAATCGAGAAGGCTGCGCGTTTCGGCCTGGATCGCCTCACGCTGGACGTGCAGCGCTTCCTCCACTTCAGAAAGCGTGCGGGCGAGTTCTTCATGCGCTGATGCGCGCGAAGGCTCGGCATGCGCTGAAAGGCGCGCGATCTCCTGATCGTCGAACCGCGCCGGCGCCTCCCGCTCGGCGCGTCGCCGATCGTCTTCGGCGAGCCGGCGTTTGCGTTCTTCCTCCGCCGCGCGCCACTTGCGGTCGGATTCTTCTTCGTCGAGGCGGTGCAGCGGCGCCGCGCGCGCGCTTCCCTCGAATTCGTCCGCAGCGAAAACGCTTTGCGGCTGGCTGCGTTCGGCGGGCGCGATTTCAGGTTCGGAAAAGTACGCCGCCTCGTCTTGCCCGGCGTAGTCGTCGCGGCTGACATCGTCGTCGGCGAAACGACTTTCATCGATGTTCGGCTCCGCTCGATCGCGATCGGCGCGGCCGGAGAATAGCGATGCGAAGGGCGATTTTTTCTTTTTCGGCTCAATCGCCTCTTCCGCCGGCTCGAATATCGGCTCCGCGACGAATTCCGCGCCTGCCTCATCGTCGAATGAGATTTCGGCGCTCTCGCCGGCGGGCTGAAAGAAATCCTTGCTTGCGTATGACCGCCGATCGGCGGCGCCCTGCGCGCGCCAGCGCCCGAGCAGCCAGAAAACGATCGCGAAGATGACGACGACGGCGATGACGCCCGACCAGAGATATTGGACGTCGCCGGTGATCAGCGGCGCCGGCGCTTCAGCAACGGTCGATCCGGCGGCGCCCGTTTCCGGCGCGTCTTGCATCACCAGCGGCGAGGACGGCATGCCTTCTCCCCAAAAACCCAACGAGACCCGACGATTAGCTTAAGGTAACTTTTTAAGGAAAGCGAGCGCCCGGCCGCCGCCGCGCGCCTTGACGACGTCCGCATCGCGCCATAGGTGACGCGAATGGCGATCAGAGAAATCCTCACCGCACCGGATCAGCGACTTCGGCAGGTCTCGACTCCCGTCGAGGTTGTCGACGATGCGCTGCGGGCGCTGATGGATGACATGCTGGAGACTATGTACGACGCCAAAGGCATCGGTCTCGCCGCGATCCAGGTGAATGTTCCAAAGCGCATCATCGTCATGGATCTCGCCGGCGAAGGCGAAGAGCCGGCGCCGATTTATCTAGTCAATCCTGAAATTCTCGATCCGTCCGACGACACCGCTCTTTATCAGGAAGGATGCCTGTCGGTTCCGGAGTTCTATGAAGAGGTGGAACGCCCGGCGCGCTGTCGCGTGCGGTATCTCGACTATGACGGCGTCGAGCGAACGATCGACGCCGAAGGGCTGTTCGCCACCTGCATCCAGCATGAAATGGATCATTTGAACGGCGTTCTCTTCATCGATCATCTGTCTCGGTTGAAGCGCGACAGAATCCTCAAGAAACTCAAGAAAGAGCAGCGCCTCGCCGCCATGGCCTGATCAAGTCGAGTTCGCCGGCTACGCCGCAATGGGAGACTGTCGCGATGCGACTGGCCTTTATGGGGACGCCTCAGATCGCCGCCGCCTGCCTCGTCGAACTGATCGCCGCGGGACATGAAATCGCCGCCGTCTATACGCGCGCGCCGCAAGCGGCCGGGCGCGGCCGCAAGCTGACGAAATCGCCTGTTCATGATCTCGCCGACGCGCACGGGCTTGAAGTGCGGACGCCGGCAAGCCTCAAAAAACCCGATGCGCAGGAAGCGTTCCGCGCGCTTGATGTCGATGCGGCGATCGTCGTCGCCTACGGATTATTGCTGCCGAAGGAGGCGCTTTCAGCGCCGCGCCTCGGTTGTTTCAATCTCCACGCCTCCCTCTTGCCGCGCTGGCGCGGCGCGGCGCCCATTCAGCGCGCGATCATGGCCGGCGATACGGTGACCGGCGTTCAGGTGATGCGCATGGAGGAAGGGCTCGACACCGGGCCGATCCTGTTATCCGAAACCGTCGAGATAAAGCCCGGCGATACGGCGGCGAGCCTGCACGATCGTCTGGCTGTCGCCGGCGCGCAATTGCTGCCGCGTTTTCTAGCCGCGCTTGAACGCGGCGGCGTCGTTGAAACGGCGCAGGCGCAAGAGGGCGTCACCTATGCGCAGAAAATATCGCCGGCCGAGGCGCGGATCGACTGGTCGCGGCCCGCTGAAGAAATCGACCGCCGCATACGCGGCCTGTCGCCCTTTCCGGGCGCCTGGTTTGAAGCGCGCGGCGAGCGCGTCAAGGCGCTGATGTCGCGCATGACGAAAGGCGAAGGCGCGCCTGGCGAGATTATCGAAACCGGCGCGCGCCTTGTCATCGCTTGCGGCGAAGGCGCGGTTGAACTTGTCCGGCTGCAGCGCGCTGGAAAGAGTGCGCAGGACGCCGCAACCTTTCTGCGCGGTTTCGCTCTCAATGTCGGCGAGCGGCTTTGATGGCGCGCTACAAGCTGATTCTTGAATATGACGGCGGCCCGTTCGCCGGCTGGCAGCGTCAGGAAAACGGCGCCTCGGTGCAGGGCGCGCTTGAAGAAGCGGTGTTCCGGTTTTGCGGGGAGCGCGTCACGGCGCATTCGGCCGGACGCACCGACGCCGGCGTTCACGCGCTCGGCATGGCCGCGCATGTCGACATTGAAAAAGAAACGGATGCGTTTCGTCTTTGTGAGGCGGTGAATTTTCATCTGAAGCCGGCGCCGGTCGCCGTCCTGTCGGCGGCGCGGGTCGACGAGGCTTTTCACGCGCGGTTCTCCGCGACGCGCCGCCATTATCGCTACCGGATCGTCAACCGCCGCGCGCCCTTGACGATCGATGCGGGACGCGCCTGGCGGCTTTCTCCGCCGCTTGACGTCGATGCGATGCGCGAGGCGGCGCAAGTCCTCATCGGCAAGCACGATTTCACGACGTTTCGCGCTTCGACCTGTCAAGCCGATTCGCCGGTAAAGACTCTATCGACGATTGCGGCGGTGCGCATCGGCGATGAAATTCACGTCGAAACCTCAGCGCGCTCTTTCCTGCATCATCAGGTTCGCTCGATTGTCGGCAGCCTTGTCGAAGTCGGCTTCGGCCGATGGAGCGCCGCCGATTTTGAAAGCGCCTTTCGCGCCTGCGACCGCGCTCGCTGCGCGCAGGTCGCACCCGCGGAAGGTCTTTATTTTCTGAAAGCCGATTACGATTAGGCGGCGATAAGCGCGCGAAGCGCCTCGCCGCCGAGCGCCCTGATGACGGCGCTCGCGACGATCAGCATGGCGACGACCGCAGCGGCGGGGCCGACGGCGACCGACAGTCCGCGCCGGACGACGCCCCAGAGTATCGCAATCGCGAGCGCGAGTGCGGGAAAGCCGAGCAGGCCGGCGACGGAGGGGCTCGCTGTCGCGGCGGCGAGGGCGATCGGCGGCAACTGGATCGCCGTCGTGACCGGCTGCGACCAGTTGTAACCGACAATCAGCGCGCCTGCGCTCTTTTGCGCGCCGAGCGATCGCGACAGCATGATGAGGAGTGCAAGGCCGGCGCCCCAGTCGATTGCGAAAAGAATGAGATCGCCGATGACAAGCGGCGCCGGCGGCGCGATATTGTAGATCGACTCGGCGTGATCAGGCATGCGCTGCGCCGCGCGCCGCGCCGTGATCGAATAGAGCGCGATGAGCGGCGCCGTGATGAAAACGGCGTTGAAGGAGCCGAACACGCCTTCGGCGGATCGATCGAGACGTTCGCGCCACCCGTCTAGATCGAACGCCATGGCCCAGACGCCGCTCATTTGCGATGCGGCTTTGTCGAGGGCGTTCATGCGGGTCCGCCGAACGTCGCAAAATAGCGATCGAGGATCGTCTCATAGACATTAGCAAGCGACGCGATGTCGGCGATCGGCGAATGCTCGTCGATCTTGTGGATCGTTCGTCCTACCAGTCCGAATTCACAGACAGGCGCGATATTCTTGATGAACCGCGCGTCGGACGTGCCGCCGGTCGTCGAATGATCCGGCGTGCGGCCGGTCCTGTCCTTGATGGCGGTTGAAATGAGATTGAGAAAAGCCTCGTCCGTCGTCAGAAAAGCGTCGCCGGAGCAAACGGCCGACAATTCATACCTGACGCCTGCGGCGGCTGCGGCGGCATCAAGCGTGTTTCGCAAAAAAGCTTCCAGGCTCTCGCCGGTCCAGTTCGGATTGAAGCGAATGTTGAAACGCGCCGCGGCGCGCGCCGGAATGACGTTCGCCGCCGGATTGCCGACGTGAATGTCCGTAATCTGAAGGCTTGACGGCTGAAAGCGGTCATAGCCCTCGTCAAGCGCGCGTTCGCTGAGGGTCAGCAGCTTTTTCAGCAACGCCGGAATGGGATTGTTCGCCCGCGCGGGATAGGCGACATGGCCTTGCGCGCCGAAAACCGTCAGCCAGCAATTCATGCTGCCGCGTCGGCCGACCTTGATCATGTCGCCGAGCGCCTCGCTCGATGACGGCTCGCCGACAAGACAATGCGAAATCGTTTCGCCGGCCCCGGCCATCCAGTCGAGAACCTTGCGCGTGCCGTTGATCGCCGGCCCCTCCTCATCGCCCGTAATCAGCATGATAATGGAGCCTGTCGGTTTTCTTGAAATGACGCGCTCGGCCGCCGCGGCGAAGGCGGCGATCGCGCCTTTCATGTCGGCGACGCCGCGCCCGTAAAGATCGCCGTTCCGTTCCGTCGGCTCGAAGGGCGGCGTCGCCCAGTCGTCGGGGTCGCCGGCCGGCACGACATCGGTGTGTCCGGCGAAACAGAACGCCGGCTCGCCGTCGCCCCATCGCGCATAGAGGTTCTGAACGGGGTCCGCGCCGGCTTCCGCAAACGTCATGCGCTCGCAGCGAAATCCGATCGACCTGAGTTTTTCCGAAAGGATGTCGAGCGCGCCTTCATCCTTCGGCGTCACCGATGGACATTTCACAAGCGCGCGCGTCAGCTCGACCGGATCGATATTCGTCATGCGAGTCTGGTAGACTAGGCGCAGCAAGCGAACAAGCGGCCGACAGGAGCAGTTCATGCCCAAGATCGACATCGACGCGACGCCGGTTCTGACCGGCACCGGCTATCCGCCGCCTTATGACGCCGCCGTTCGGGGACGCAGCCGAAAACGGATTGGAGACGCCGGCGGCTTGACGCAATACGGCGTCAATCTTCTGACGCTGGCGCCCGGCGCCGCGTCGGCGCATCGGCATTGGCACGCTAACGAAGACGAATTCGTCTATGTGCTTTCCGGCGAGGTCATGCTGATCGAAGACGACGGCGAGACGTCATTAAAGGCGGGAGAAGCCGCAGCCTTTCCCGCCGGCGCCGAAAAGGGGCATCATCTCGTCAATAGATCGACATCGCCGGCCGTCTTGCTTGAAGTCGGAACGCGCGCCGCAACCGAAGACGTTCGCTACACCGACCCCGACGTCGACATGCGCGCGGTCAAAACGGAATCGGGCTGGCGGTTCCTGCGCAAGAACGAGACGCCCTGACGACGCGCGTCAGAACGAATAGCGCAACCGGCCTGAAACGGCGTAGGCCGTCGCCTTGATCGTCGCATCGAGCGAGCCGCGCAGCTGATCGGCGGGCGAAAGGCCCGAAATCCCGATCTCGCGATCTTCGAAAAACGCGACGGCGACGCCGAGATCTGCGGAGAGGCGCTCGCCGAGAATTTGCGTCACGCCGACGGTCGCCCAATAGCGGTCCGCGTCGGGAATGCGCGGACTGGCGAACGCCGCGTTGACGGGCGTCGCGTCATACATGAAGCCGGCCCGCAATGTCGTCGCTTCGCGCGCCGCGAATTCGCTTCCGAGCGAAAGCGTCCAGCCGTCTTTCCAGTTCTGATTGAGGATTTCGGGCGGCTGCGCGGGATTGTCGAAGATGAGCGTCACGTCTTCGAAATTCGACCAGCCTGACCATGTCGTCGAGGCGAGCAGCGTCCAGCGATCGCTCGCCGCGTATTCAACGCCGAACCCCGCCATCGCCGGCGTGTTGAACGCCGACGCGAATGATGACGGCGCAAAGGCGCCGGCGAGTGCGTTCAGCGCCTGCGCGGCGGGGCTGACCGCAAGATCGAATGAGGCGTCGCCCTCAATGTCATGATCGGCTTTCGACGCAAACGATCCGCCGATCGTCAGTTGCGGCGTCAGCGACGCCTGAAAGCCCGCCGTGAATCCGATTTCCACGTCATCGCCGTCAAACGCGGCGGGCAGATCGCTCGATCCCGGCGCGAAGCCGGGAACCATGTTCGCCGCCGCGATGCCGCCGGCGTCGATGATCGCCGTCACCGAAAGGTCGAAATACTGAACCCTCAAACCGCCGGCGATGACGACGTCATCAGTCAGGGCGATCGCGATCATCGGCGTCGCCGCGATCGTCTTGGCTTCCGATAATTGCGCCTGATAGCGGATGACGGAATCGGATTCGAAATCGGAATTGAGGCCGAAGGGCGAATGAACGCTGAGGCCGATCGTGATGCGCTCGGAAAGGGGCGCTGCGACGACCAGCGTCGGAATGAGCGCGTCGCCGGCGTAATTGCGCGCGCTGGACGTTCCTGAAATCGGCGCGACGCCGAACAAAGCGCCTTGCGCGTTTTCATAGGACGATCGCGACCAGATGCCGGTGGCGTTGGCGCTGAAGTCTACGCCGTCAACGCCGGCGATCGCGGCCGGATTGTAGACGGCGAGGCCGGGATCGGCGCGACGCGCCTGCGCGCCGGCGAAGGCTGCGCCCAAGGCGCGCGCATTGTGCTGTTCAAGGGCGAAGCCGCCGGCGAGCGCGTTTGACTGCGATCCGATCGCGGCGAGGAAGCTGGCGGCGAAGACGTGACGGGCGGCGTTTGGCATCGATTGTTCTCACTAACATCCGGGCGTCATCCGAAGACTGAAACCGGTTAACTATTCCTAACGCCGGCGGCGGCGCCCGCAAGAGTAGACTGAGTTTGCGCCTGCACCCAAATAACGGGAACCGCAAAAAGCAGTTGAAATTAACGATTTATTAACACTAAGCTTTCGCCCGAAGGGTTGGGAGCGCCGGAAAGAGCCGCTCAACGACAAGGATGTGAGTTTGTGAAGCATTCGTCAGAATTAGGCGGCGCCGCCGTCGGTCGTCGCGCGCGCCGCAGGCGCGTCGACGC
>CALAZI010000046.1 GCA_937895955.1 uncultured Alphaproteobacteria bacterium
GAAAACGGCCGGCAAAGCTCATCCGACATGATGTGCATCGCCTTCCAGGTCTCCATAGCGCCGTAAGTGAGGCACGCTTCCGACGCGCCGCCGAGGGCGGCGTCAGCCGCGCCCGAGCGCACAAGATCGGCGGCGACGCCGATCGCATGCGCGGCGGAGGCGCAGGCGGAGGAAATGGCGAAGGCCGGTCCCTTCAATCCGTAACGGATCGACATATGGCTCGCCGGCGCGTTCGGAATGATCTTGAGGATCGACAAGGGGTGCGGCTTTCGTCCGCGCTTCAGCATCGCGTAATAGCCGTCGTCGAAGGTCGACTGGCCGCCGATGCCGGTGCCGATGATCGCCGCAGTTCTGTCGCCGAGCCCGGATTTCAGATCGACGCCGGCATCGGCGATCGCTTCGTCTGCGGCGGCGATCGCCAATTGCGTGAAGCGATCGGCGCGCGTCATCTCGCGCCCAAGCTCGGCGAGCCGCGTTTCGAACCCGTCAATCGGCGCGATCGGCAGCGTCAGCGAATACTCGCCGATCGACAGCGTGCGGCGCTCTATGCCGCAGCGGCCGGCCTTCGCATTGTCCCAGAACTCCGAAACATCAGCGCCGGTCGCGCAAAGCCCGCCGATACCGGTGACGACTACGCGGCGCGTCATTGACTACGCTTGCCCTGCGAGCTTCTTCACCGCATCGATCAGATCGCCGACCGTCTTCATATCGCCGAGCGGATTTTCATTGGCGTTGAACGGCACTTCGATGCCGAGCTTTTCCTCGACCTCATAGATGATCTCGACGATCGAAAACGAGTCGATGCCGAGATCGGTGATAAGCGTCTCGCGCGTCGGCTCGGACGTGAGCCCGACGGCGTGCTCCTTGATGATGGCGAGCAACTGCTGGTCGATATCCGACATGGGGTCCCCTCCGGGTTTTGATCCCGCTTAGCCGATCCGGCTCAATCGCGAAAGTTCTTGAACTGCAAAGGCTGGTCGATTTTGAGGGTTTTGACGAAGGCGATGACCTCCTGCAGGTCGTCGCGCTTCTTGCCCGTGACCCGCAATTCCTCGCCCTGAATGGAGACCTGGACCTTGAATTTGCCGTCCTTGATTTCCTTCACGATCTTCTTGGCGAGCTCCTTGTCGATCCCTTCTTTCACCTTGACGTGCTGGCGGACCGACTGCCCGGCGGCCTGCTCGACCTTCTGGTAATCGAGCGAGCCGGGGGCGATCCCGCGCCGCTGCATATGGCCCTGCAACAGCTCGTGCATCTGCTTCAGCTTCAGATCGTCGTCAGCGTTGATCGTGACGACGCCTTCTTTCATCTCAACAGTCGACTTCGACCCTTTGAAGTCATAGCGCGTGCCAATCTCGCGCATGACGTTTTTGACGGCGTTGTCGGCTTCGGTGAGATCGACTTCCGAGACGATGTCGAATGATGGCATGGCGGGGTTCCTGTCTGGCGCGCCGCGATTTGAGCTGCGGTAATTTGCCGGATCATCGCAAATCTTCACCTCCCTTGGAAAGGGAGGTCGGATGGCGAAGCCATCCGGGAGGGTTCGGCAAGGCCGCCATAGGACGGCGGCGTATGTCGCGAGCGTTTGAACCCTCCCCGGCCCTCCCTTTTCAAGGGAGGGAGAAGAAAGGCCGTATCTATTCCTGCGGTCTGTATGCCTCAATAAATTCTTTCGGCATCCGCGCCGGCCTGCCGCTCGCCATCTCGATGCAAACGAATTTCGTGCGGCCCCTGAAGACGACGGCGCCGGTCTTGGCGTTGCGCATTTCATAGGCGCGCAGCATTCTGACGCGATTGTCGTTCTCCGCGATCCATGTCGCGATCTCGATTTCGTCGCCCATGACGACAGGCGCGACATAGTCGAATTCATGCCGCCAGACGACGCAGCCGAACCCGATGCGCTTGTAATCCTCCATCGAAAGGCCGAGCGCTTCGGAATGCGCCCAGGCGATCTCATTCGCCCAGTCGATATAGCGCGCATTATTGACGTGATTGAAGGCGTCGATATCGGCAGGCCCTGCAATCTTGCGGATGATAAAGGGCGACGCGACGGGCCATTGTGAATCGGTTTTCGACATGGCGTTTGTCTAACAACGTCGCGCCGCTTCGTCATCCCGGATGCTGCGCGGCATGCAATGACGCGCTGCTGATCCGGGATCCAGAGCCGCAATAGATCCCGGATCAGCGCAGCAGCGTTGCACGCTGCAGCGCATCCGGGATGACGCCTGTGGTATCAATGCGCGTCAGACGGCCTGTAAGCCGGGTTCTGTCCTTCTTGCGAAGGGACGACCATTCATCTTGGACGATGCTTGCGCATCGCCTCCAGCTGCCTACCCGGACCGCTCGGGGCGGAGACGCCCCTGCCCCGAAAGGCGCGCGGTCCCTATTCGGCATTGCTCCAGGCGGGGCTTGCCATGCCTCATCCGTCGCCGGACGAGCGGTGCGCTCTTACCGCACCTTTTCACCCTTACCTTCCAAGGAAGGCGGTTCGTTTTCTGCGGCGCTTTCCCTCGGGCCCCTCATTGCTGAAAAGCCTGGCCGGGCGTTACCCGGCGCCTTGTCTCCATGGAGCCCGGACTTTCCTCGACGGTTTCCCGCCGCGGCCGTCCGGCCGTCTGACGCGAAGGGTGATGTGGGCCCGTGAGATTGACGGGTCAAGCCAGACTTGCCAGCAGGGGTCGAGATGGCGAATGTCGCCCCTTTCCGGCGAGGCCCCATGGACCGCATTGCGCAGCACGCAGAAGAAACATTCGCCGCGATGGACGCCGCCGCGCGTCTTGCGAAGGAATTTCGCGCAAGGCTCGACGATATCCCGCCGCGCGCGCCGGCCGACCATAAAAGCCTCCTCGCCGGTTTCGCAAAGCCGCTGCCCGAGCGTCCCCGCCCCGC
>CALAZI010000047.1 GCA_937895955.1 uncultured Alphaproteobacteria bacterium
AGCGGCATCGAGGATGGCCGCATCGTCACAGTCCAGTTGAGCGCCGTATTGACGGACGCCTGCGCCGATTGCTCCTCGATCGCGTAGCCGGCGGCTTCGATCCGCACCCAGAGCGTCGCATCGGTCGAACGCGCCGGCACGCCGGCGCGAATGACGAGGCTGTCGCCGCGCATGACGATATCGCCGCCCGCCGAACGGAAGAGGTTGAAGGTTTCGTTGGCGTCGGCGTTATGAAGCCGGCCGCGCAGATCGCCGCGCCGGATCATCTCGCTGACGTCGTCGGGAACGCCGCCCGGAAATTCGATGGTAAGTTCGACGACATAGCGCGCGGCGCGCGCAGCCTGCGCGTCGACGACGCGCGCCGGCTCGGCCTCGTACGCCGCCATGACGACGGCGTCGGGAAGCGCGGCTTCGCGGCCGATGGCGGCCGGCTCAAGATCGGGAAGCATGGAGCCCGTCGGCTGCAGCCCGCTTGCAAGATCGGCCGGCGCCGCCGTCATGATGACGGCGAGAAGACCGAAACCTTGCGCGAACGCGCCCTGTCTGGTGATCGGCTGAAAATAAAAAATCGACATGGCGCCGACGGCGATCAGGCCGACCGCGACCATCCACAGCGGCACCTGGCCGAAACCGAAGATTTCGCCGAGCGTCGCCGCCCACTGGTTGATCGTATAGAGCGAGGACGCCTCGCCCTTTTGCTGGTAGTCGGTGACGAGCGCCGCAATAATGCCCGCCGACCCTGCGAGCCCCAACCCGGCGATATCCATGAATCCGTATTCGCCCGGCGTCCTGATGCCGCGCTTCGCGCCATACGCCATGATGTTCCCCTACCGATAACTGGCCCCAGCGCGCCATCTTACCCCCGGCGCGGCTTCGGTCAAAATCAAGAAACGGCGCGTTCAGGGGCGGGCCGGACGACCACGGCCGAAATCAATCTCGAATAGATGCTCAAGGCTCGTCCGCGGCAGGCCGTCTTTGAGATAATCATAGGGCGTCACGTTCACGGCCTTGATGATGGCGCGTTCGATCGCGAGGCCGGCGCCGTCTTCCCGCGGCGCGATATCGAGGTCGAAGACGTTGATGCAGCAAAGATCCTGCTCAAAGGCGCCGATCGTCGCGAGCCCGCCCCCGCAAGCCCAGCCGAGTAGGATGCGATTGACGCCTTCATGCGCGACGATGAGCGCGCGCCGCCAGTCGCGTCCGGCGATCAGGCCCTCAACCCCCCTGACGATCCGCGCCTCGGCGTCGGCGAAGGTCTCGCCCTCGGGGAGGAAGCTCGCGCCCGGTTCGGCCGCGTCATCGAAGCTGAAGGCGAGCATCGCGGCGAGCTCCTCGCGGCTTTCGGCGACGACCCAGCCGCTTTTCAGCTCTTCGAACCCTTCCTCCGCGATCGCCGTCATGCCGCGTCCGTCGAGCACGATCGCCGCCGTCTCGCGCGTTCTCGGCAGACCGCTATGAACGGCGAGATCGAAATCGACGCCGGCGAGCGCGGCGCGTGCGGCGTCGGCCTGCCGGCGGCCCTCATCGGTCAGCGGCACCAAGCGCGGATCCGTAATTTCGGGCGCAAAATAATCCACATGCCCGTGGCGCATCAGATAAATGCGCCGACGCCCGGTCCCCTTCATCGCCTGCTCCTCGCCGTTCGGCGGGACCTTTATCGGCATTCAGCGCCTGCCGCCAAGCGCCCTCGCCAGGCTCCGTCGGCGCTCGCCTTGACGGCGTTCAGGTGATATCGTCACAAAAGATCGGGGTTTTGGGGCTGCGAGGGGTCGTTCAGGGGCATGAAGTTGCGTCCGCCGCCAATGTTCGCGTGCGCATTTCTGGCGCTCGCCGCCGCCTATGGGGTCGGCTTTTACGCGACGGTCTGGACCGATCCGGACGCCGCGGAGAGCCGTTTCGACGCGCTCAGAAAAGGCGGGCATCCGGGCAGCGCGCATAGTTACGGCCGGCGCGTCATCGAACTGCGCCGCAAGGACGGCGTCAGCGATGAAACGCTCGCGCCGTTCAAGGCGAAAGTCGCCGCGACCGCGTATCAGGCGCGCCGTTATGCGCAGAGCGCCTCGCTCTATGAAGAAGCGCTTTCATCCGACTGGGCCGATGGGCTCAGCGAGGTCGAGCGCGCGATTCTCGACGACAAGCTGGCGCGGGCGCGCATCATCGAACGCGACATCGCGCGCGCCGTGTCGATCTACAACGAATTTCTTGAACTCTCGGGCGATGAGGTCTCGCGCAGCGAAGCGAACGGCGATCACTCGATGCAGTCGCTTTACGCCAATCTCATCTCGTCCGCCGGCGTTCTTTTCACAGAGGCCCTGAAACCGACCGGCAATCCTGAATATTTCTCCGGCGGGCGCGAAGCGAAACTTTCCGCCGCCGCCGACATGACGCGCGTGGGCGCCTTTTTCGCGCTGAGCGACGACGGCCTCTACGCCTCGGCCGGCCTGCTTTCTTCCGCGCTCGCCGTCCGCAGGGAGCTGCTCGGCGCCGATCATCCGGATACGGTGCGAATCGCGCTCGTGCTCGGCCCCGTCTATCAGCGCATGGGGCGGCTTGAAGACGCCGAAAAGCTTTATCTCGACGCCTTCCATGCGCAGGAAAAGGCGAAAGGCGCGAACAGCCCCGAGCTCAGCCTCTACATCAAGCTTCTCGCCGGCGTTTACGAAGCGCAGGGCCGCGCGACGGAAGCGCAAGCGCTCTACGAACACATGCGCGCGCTGTTCCGCGACGCCTTCGGCGCGCAGCGCTACGTCGCCAATCGCGTCCGCGACCGCCGTCTCGACATCGACCGGCCCGTCTCGCAGCAATTCCCGCTGAAAGCGTCTTACGCGCCGACCGACCTCGTCCGCGCCGTCGAATACACGATCCCGCTGTCGAAAAACGCCGACCTTGAGGAAATGTCGATCCGTCTCGCGGCGGATGCCGACGATGACGCGCGCGAAGCCAATATGCCGGTTCGCCTCGCGCAGCTGATTTCGCTCTGCCGCGCCGATTCCGGCGAACGCATTTCGCTGCGCTCGGGTTATCGCGCCTATTCGACGCAGCGCGAGCTTTACGCGCGCATCGGCGCGAAGGGCACGGTGACGCCGCCCGGCATGTCGGAGCATCAGACCGGCCTCGCCGCCGATATCGATGTCGACGGGCGGCTGATGCGCCAGAGCGACAAGACCTATCAGTGCTTTGAGGAGAACGGCTTTCGCTTCGGCTTCATCCTCTCCTACCCGCCCGGCAACGACTATCTTCCCGGGGAAGACAGCTATGAGCCCTGGCACTGGCGCTATGTCGGCATCAGGACGGCGCATTTGTTCCGCGAGGCTGGGCCGCTCAACAAGCCGCAGGAATTCCTCGCCGCCCTTCCCTGTTATGAGCAACAGGCGACGACGGGCGGCCTGTCGCCGGCGGGCGAACGCGACGTCTGCCTTGAAGAGCCGAAAGTCGTCGCCGCCGCCGCCGAGGAACCCAAGCGGAAAAATATCGACGCGCATGAAAAGGCGGCGGCGGCCCGCAAATTGAATAATGCGCCGCGAGGCGGCCGGCCCTAAGCGGAAATGTCCCTATCCGACCGGCCTCGAAAGGCTTCGGACGGATGATTAACCTTGACGGCGTCAATGAGAAGGCGGTCGTCGCATGGCTGTCGCGCAGCCAGGCGGTCGGCGCGCGCCTCGCCGACGCCGCGAAAACATCGCTTTATCGCATCGTCAGCGACGAAGCCTCCGAGACCGCCCGGCGCTTTGACGTCGCCGTCGTCGATCTGCGCGGCGCTGAACATGTCGGCGCGCCGGCGAGCGATCTTTTGACCCGCGCGCGCCGGCTTTCGCCGTCGGCCGGAATCATCATTCTCGCCAACGCCGACATCGACGCGAAAACGCGCCGGCGCCTTCGCCGTCGCGGCGAAGTCTGTTTCGTCGGTCAGGACGCAACGCCCGTGATCGCCGCGATCCGCGAGCGGCTGCGGCTTTCAAAACTGGTCGATGAAATGGGCGAGCGCGTGAAAAGCCTTGTCGCCGACGGTCGGCCGGTTTCCTTTTCAGCATTGCAGCACGACAAGCCGTCCCTGTCGGTTCTGGTCGCCGGCGCGCCCTCGCCCCTGACCCTTACCGCCTTCAACGCCGTTCAGACGACGTCCGCGCAGGCGACATGCGTCTTCACGGCGGGCCAGGTGATGCGCGCGCTCGATCACGGCAAATTCGACGGCGCGGTTTTTCTTCCCGCAGATGAAGGCGATCTTCTCTTTGCGCTCGCGCGGGCGCTGCGCCGTCATCGCGAATACCGGAACATTCCCGTCGTGCTCGCCGCGGAAGAGGCCGATCTTCTCGACCGTTTCCTCATCCGCGACGGGTTCGACGTCATACAGGCGAGCCATATCGAAGCCGATCTGTCGGATCGCATCGACTTCGCCGCGCGGCGCGCGCGCATGGCGTCTGCGGTTCGCGCATTCCTGCGCTCCCCGGACGGCGTCGCCGGCGGCAAGGAAGGCGCTGCGTCTGCGCGCTTTTTCGCATTGCATGCGACACGGCTTTTCCGTCGCGCCGACGATGCCGGCGAGGCGATTTCCTTCGCCGCTTTTCAATTGCGATCGGACAATTCCGACGCCGCCATCTCTGAAGCGATCCGCACCGCCTCGCGCATTTTGCGCGCCGAAGACATGATCGCGCGCCTCGCGCAGGGATCGCTGGTCGTGATGCTGCGCGGCGCGCGGGAACATGAAGCGCGGCGCATCGCCGAGCGGCTTGAAGGCGTCATCGGCGGCTCATTGCCTCGATCGATGCTCGCCGGCGCGACAATCGCCGCCGGCGCCGTCCAGCGCCATCCGGGCGACGATCTCGAAGAAACAATCGCCGCGCTTTTCCGCTCGCTGCGAAGCGGCGCAAGCGCAAACAGCCTCGCCGGCTAAGCGGCGGCGATTTCCGCAAGCAGCGACAGGACCTTCTTGCAGCCCGCAAGACGCGCTTTTTCGTCCGGCCAGTTCTGCTGGAAGACGAGCTTCTGATCGGGCCGCAGCTTCACTTCGAAATGCGATTCTGAAATGAATTTGACGAGCCCCGCCGGATTGGCGAACTGATCGTTGCGGAAGGCGACGACGGCGCCCTTGGGGCCCGCGTCGATCTTGCCGACGCCCGCCCGGCGGCATTGCTCCTTGATCTGCACGATCTGCAACAGATGTTCGACTTCGCGCGGCAAGCGCCCGAAGCGATCGACAAGCTCGGCGGCGAAAGCCTGGATGTCCGCCTCCTCGCGAAGATCGCCGAGCCGACGGTAAAGACCCATGCGGACGTTGAGATCCTCGACATAATCTTCAGGGATCAGCACCGACGTGCCGATATTGATCTGCGGCGACCACTGATCGTCGGACGGCGCATCGCCTTCGCGCAGTTCCGCGACGGCTTCCTCCAGCATGTGCTGGTAAAGCTCAACGCCGACTTCCTTCACCTGCCCGGACTGCTCCTCGCCGAGGAGATTGCCGGCGCCGCGAATGTCGAGATCGTGGCTCGCGAGCGTGAAGCCGGCGCCGAGCGTGTCGAGCGACTGCATGACTTTAAGCCGCCGTTCCGCCGCCGGCGTCAGGGATTTCCTCGGCGATGTCGTCAGATAGGCGTAGGCTCTCAGTTTCGAGCGCCCGACGCGGCCGCGCAATTGATAAAGCTGCGCGAGGCCGAAGCGGTCGGCGTGATGCACGATCAGCGTGTTGGCGGTCGGGATGTCGAGGCCCGATTCAACGATCGTCGTCGATATGAGCACGTCGAACTTGCCGTCGTAAAAAGCGTTCATGATGTCTTCAAGCTCGCCGCCGGCCATCTGGCCGTGCGCAATCTTGTAGCGGACTTCCGGCACGCTTTCGGTCAGGAATTCCGCGACGCCGTCGAGATCAGCGATGCGCGGCGCGACATAAAAACTTTGCCCGCCGCGATAATGCTCGCGCAGGATCATTTCGCGCGTGACGACAGGGTCGAACGGACCGACGGTCGTCCTGACCGCAAGGCGGTCGATCGGCGGCGTCGAGATGAGCGACAGATCGCGAATGCCGCTCATCGCCAGTTGCAAGGTGCGCGGGATCGGCGTCGCGGTCAGCGTCAGCACATGCGTGTCGGCGCGAAACTCCTTCAGCCTTTCCTTATGCTTGACGCCGAAATGCTGCTCTTCGTCGACGACCACCATGCCGAGATCGCGGAACTTGACCGACTTGCCGAGCAACGCATGGGTTCCGACAACGACATCGACCGTGCCGTCGGCGAGCCCCGCTTTCACTTTCGAGGCGTCAGCCGAACTGATGAGGCGTGATAGACCGCCGATGCGGATCGGGAACCCTTTAAAGCGCTCGGTGAAGTTCTTGAGATGCTGGCGCGCCAGCAAGGTCGTCGGCGCGATCACCGCCACCTGACGCCCCGTCATGGCGACGACGAACGCGGCGCGCAGCGCGACTTCCGTCTTGCCGAAACCGACATCGCCGCAAATGAGGCGATCCATCGGCCGGCCCCGCGCAAGGTCTTCGACGACATCGGCGATCGCGTTTTCCTGATCCTCCGTTTCGGCGTAGGGAAAGCGCGCGCAGAATTCGTCATAGACGCCGGTCGGCGGCGAGAGGCTGTCCGTCGTTTTCATCTCGCGCTTCGCCGCGATCGCGATCAATTGCTCGGCGAGCATTTTGACGCGCGCCTTGATGCGCGCCTTGCGGCTCTGCCAGCCGGCGCCGCCAAGCCTGTCGAGCGGCGCATTCGGATCGTCCGAGCCGAAGCGCGACAGAAGGTCGATGTTCTCAACCGGCAGGAATAATTTGTCGCCGCCGGCGTATTCAAGCTGCAGGCAGTCATGCGGCGCGCCCTGGATGTCGAGCGTCTTCAATCCCGCATAGCGCGCGACGCCGTGATCGACATGAACGACAAGATCGCCGACCAGAAGGCTTGACGCCTCGGTGAGAAAATTCTCCGCGCGCTTGCGCCGACCGCGCCGGACGAGACGATCGCCGAGAATGTCCTGCTCGGAAATGAACGCGGCGTTCGCCGTGACGAAGCCGGTTTCGAGCCCCAGCAACACGGTCGAGACGCCGCTGCGCGCCGCGACGGCGTCAGTCCAGCGCTCGAAATGCGCGACGTCATCGATGCCGTGCTCATCGAGCACCGCGCGCATCCGATCCGCGGAACCTTCGGTCCAGCAGGCGATGAAGACGCGCCGGCGTTCCTTGACGAGTTCGTCGATATGCTCGCGCAACGCATCGAAGACGTTGACTTTCTCGGCGGCGCGTTCGGCGGCGAAGGTGCGGCCGACCTTGGCGCCGAACGAAAAAGCGCGCCTGTCGTCCGGCGGCGAGAAAGGCGTCAGGCGCCGTAACGCGACAGCGTCAAGCGAGGTTCGCCATTCTTCCTCCGGCAGATACATCGCAGCCGGTTTTAAGGGACGATAGGAAGGCGCGGCGAATTCGGAATTTTTCGGCCGCGGCGCGGCGAGATCTTCGGCGCGCGCCTTGTAGTAATCGTCAATCGCGGCGAAGCGGTCGGCGGCGGCTTCATCGGCGAGATGCTCAAGGATGAACAGCCCGCGGCCCGCAAAATCAAAAAAAGTGCTGGTCCCGTCGTAAAAAAGCGGCAGCCAATGCTCCATCCCGGCCTGTTTGCGTCCCTCGCTGACGGCCGCGTAGACGGGATCATCGCTCGCCGCGCCGAACTCGGCGCGGAAGCCGGCGCGAAAGCGCGCGATCGTTTCTTCCGTCATCAAGGCTTCGGTCGCGGCCGAAAGATTGACTTGGGCGAGCTGGCGCGTCGTCAGCTGCGTGACGGGATCGAAGCCGCGGATCGATTCAAGACTGTCGCCGAAAAAATCGAGCCGGATCGGCTCTTCGGCGCCGGGCGGAAAGAGATCGACAAGCCCGCCGCGCACGGCGAACTCGCCCGCCTCGCGCACCGTCGACGCGCGGGCGTAGCCGTTGGCGACGAGATAGGCGACAAGGCGATCCATCGACACCGTTTCGCCGGGCCGCGCCCGAAACGCGGAACTTTCAACGAGGCTTTTCGGCGGCGTTCTTTGCGTCGCCGCGTTGACGGTCGTCACGAGAATGAGCGGCGCGTCGCCGGCCCGCTTCGCCAGCACGGACAACGCCGCCATGCGCTGCGCGGACACGGCCGCCGATGGCGATACGCGGTCATAGGGAAGACAATCCCAGGCGGGATATTCAAGCCGCGCGATCTCCGGCGCGAAGAATTCAAGCGCGCTCGTCATGTCGGCCGCGCGCGCCGCGTCGCGCGCGACATAGACGACAAGCCCGCCGCGCTTTTTCGCCGCCTCGGCCACCGCCATCGCATCGGCGCCGTCCGGCGCGTCGTAGACCGGAAAGCTGGCGTCGGACGTCCAGCCTTCCTCGTTCGACATTTTCTGAACGCCGGAAACGAGCGTCATGAAATCCCTTTTCCCCAATAGTCAAATGCGCGGCCGCCGGATTTGACGGTCGCGTTCACAGGAAGGCGCGAGAGCTAGCCGCTCGCGCGGGCGTTCGCAAGCCTTCAGCTTTCCCGGATTTTCGCCGCCGCGTCGAACGCCCGCATGCGTTTGATAAGGGGCTGGCTGATCTCGTCCGGCGCCGGCCGGTCGCCGGCGATCCAGGCGTAAAGATCATGATCATTGCAGGCGAGAATCGCCTCGAATGCGTCAAGCTCGGCCTCGGACATGTCAGGGAGGGCTTCATCGGCGAAACCGCCGATCAAGATGTCCGCTTCTTTAAAGCCGCGATAACGGGCGCAGTGGCGCAGCCTCTTGCGGCGGATCTCGGTCTGTTCATCGGCCATCGGCGATCCTCTGTCGACGGCTTAGACAAAAGGGAAAAACCGCCGGATAATCAAGCCGTCAACCGGATCATCAATGCGCCCTGCTGTTCTCAATCCGCTTTTCGCCGACGTCACCGCGCTGAAAGGCGTCGGGCCGAGACTGGCGGCGCTCGTCCAGAAGGCGGCGGGCCCGCGCGTCGTCGACGTCCTCTTCACGCGCCCGCACGGGCTGATCGATCGCAGCCGAAGGCCGAAAATCGCCGAAGCGGAAATCGGCTCGATCGCGACGATGGAAGTCACCGTCGACAAGCATCATCCGGCGCCCGTAAAGCGCGCGCCCTACAAGGTCATCTGTTCGGACGAGACGGGCTTCATCACGCTCGTTTTCTTTCACGCGCGCGCCGACTATCTCATCAAGGCGCTGCCGGAAGGATCAAAACGCATCATCTCCGGCCGGGTGGAAGATTACGGCGGCGCGCGGCAGATGACGCATCCCGACCACATCGTCGACCCGGCGATCGCGGGCGGCCTGCCCTTATTCGAGCCTGTCTATCCGCTGACGGCGGGTCTTCCCGCTTCCGTCATGCGCAAGGCGGCGCAAGGCGCAGTCGAACGTTTGCCCAATCTCCCTGAATGGCAGGACGCGGCGTGGCTGGCTAAGAACAAGTTCCCCGCTTTCGGCGACGCGCTGCGCCGCCTGCATGCGCCGCAATCGCCGGCGGATTTATCGCCTTCGGCGCCGGCGCTCCTTCGCCTCGCCTATGACGAACTTTTGTCGAACCAGCTAGCGCTCGCTTTGATCCGCAAGGCGCGCAAGAAAGCGGCGGGCCGTCCCTTCAGCGCGAAAGGCGCGTTGAAAACAAAAGCGGTCGCCGCCCTCCCGTTCAAATTGACGCGCGCGCAAGAAACGGCGCTGAAGGAAGTCGAGGCCGATCTCGCGTCAGCGGACCGAATGGTGCGCCTCGTTCAGGGCGATGTCGGCTCCGGCAAGACGGTCGTCGCCTTTCTGTCGGCATGCGCCGTGATCGAAGCGGGCGCGCAAACCGCGTTCCTCGCGCCGACGGAAATTCTCGCGCGCCAGCATCTCGAAACGCTGGCGCCGATTGCGGAAAAGGCGGGCGTTGCGATCGACATTCTCACCGGCCGCGACAAGGGCGCGGCGCGCGCTGAAAAGCTTGCGCGCCTCAAGGCGGGAGAAATCAACCTCCTCATCGGCACCCACGCGCTCATTCAGGACGATGTCGCCTTCAACGATCTCGGCCTCGTCATCATCGATGAACAGCACCGCTTCGGCGTCCAGCAACGCGCGACGCTCTCCGCAAAGGGATGGCGCGCCGACCTTCTCGTCATGACGGCGACGCCGATCCCGCGAACGCTGGCCTTGACCGCCTATGGCGACATGGACGCCACGTCGATCCGCGAAAAGCCGCCGGGGCGCAAGCCTGTCGACACCCGCGCCGTTCCGATTGAACGGATTGACGACGTGATCGGCGCCGTCTCGCGCGTCATCAAACGCGGCGATCAGGTCTATTGGGTCTGCCCGCTGGTCGAAGAATCCGAGCTGCTGGAGCTGACGGCGGCGGAAGAACGCTTTCGCCATCTCCATTCGCTCTTCGGCGACAGGGTCGGCCTCGTTCACGGCAAGATGCCGGCCGCGGAAAAAGACGCCGTCATGGAGCGTTTTCACAAAGGCGCCTTGTCGCTTCTCATCGCGACGACCGTCATTGAGGTCGGCGTCAACGCGCCGAACGCCGTCGTCATGGTGATCGAACACGCCGAACGTTTCGGTCTCGCCCAGCTTCATCAATTGCGCGGGCGCGTCGGGCGCGGCGACAAACCGGCGTCGTGCCTTCTCCTGTACAAAGGACCGCTTGGCGAGACGGCGACGGCGCGGCTTAAAATCCTGCGCGAAACGGAGGACGGTTTTCGGATCGCCGAAGAGGATTTGCGCCTGCGCGGCGCCGGCGATTTTCTGGGCGCCGCCCAATCAGGCTTTCCTCGCCTTCTCTTCGCCGATTACGCAACGCATGGCGACTTGCTGCTCGCCGCGCGCGACGACGCCGCGCTCATCGTCGACAAGGACCCGGATTTGAGAACCCCGCGCGGCGCGGCGCTTCGAACGCTGCTTTATCTCTTCAGCCGCGACAGCGCGATCAAGCTGCTGCGCGCCGGATAAGCGTCAAGCCTCAGTCCGGCGGCCCGCCAGACGCGACAGCAGGCTGCGCCGTTCATTCGCGGCTTCCTCAGCCATTTTTTCAAGCTTCTTCACCGCGTCATCCGGACCCGCGAATTCCGGCACGACAAGCCCCATCGAAAAGACGAGTTTGGCGGCGTCCTCGATCGACATCGACAGCGGCGTCAGATCCGCGCGCGGCAGATAGATTAAAAAACCCGATGTCGGGTTCGGCACGGTCGGGATGAAGACGCTCACATAGGGGTCCTTGCCGCCGGTCAGGCGATAGTCGATTTCGCCGGCGCTCTCGCCGACGACGAAGGCGATCGCCCACAAGCCCTTGCGCGGATATTCGATCAGGCCGACTTCCTTAAAGGAGCGCGCCGATTTCTGCAGCGCGGTTTCAAAGACGTTCTTGAAAAAGCGATGCAGGTTCCGGACGACGGGCATCGAGTCGAGAATCTTCTCGCCCGTGCGGATCAGCGTCTGGCCGACAAAATTCTTGGCGAAGGCGCCAAGCACGACAAGGCCGGCGATCGCGACGATGACGCCGAATCCCGGGATCGCCCGCGTGATCGTTTCGATATTGCTGTCGCCCGCCGGGAGAATGTTGCGCACGAAGAGGTCGAGCTTGCGCATGGGCCCGGTGACGAACCAATAAATGATCCATGCGGTGATCGCGAGCGGCGCGGCGACGACGACGCCGGCGATAAAACTTGTCCTGAGCCCCGACAAAAGCGTCGACTTGCGCGGCCTGATCAGCGGCGTTTCAAGCGCCGGCCTCTCCTGCGCCGGCTCGCCCGGTTTTTCACTCTCATCGCTCATACGCGGCTTTCACGCTTGAAGAAGGAACGATCTTCGCCCCATCGCCTTACCAAAGCTTTCAACGCCGGAGCAATCGACGAATTCTCATCCTTGCCGTTTATCAATGGGTTGTGACCCTTTATGGTCGCCATTCCGACGTCAGGGCGGCGAGTTGATGGCTATATTGACATGGAAACGGGCGGGCTATGGCGCAATAGGGCTGTTCGGCCTTGTTCTGATCGCCTCGATTATCGTCTTCCAGGACGGGATCGTCCGCTTCTTCGCCACCCCGCGAGCGCCTTTCCAGACCGTGACGCCGCCGCCGCAGCCCGAATACGCCGCGCGCGGCGCCTGGCTTTTATGGCCTGACGGACCCGGCCGTCGCGAGGCGGACGCCTTTTACGTCCACTCGACGACCTATTATCGCCGCCGATCGTGGAACGCGCCGATCAATGATGAGGACGCCGAGCGCGTCCGGCGCATGATCGCCGCGCCGAATGAGGCGGGACCGTTCAACGCCGTCGCGAACATGTACGGTCCCCGCTATCGCGAAGCGACGCTGTTTTCCCTCTTCACGCATAAATATGACGGCATCGCCGCGCGCCGCCTCGCCTATGCCGACGTCAGCCGCGCGTTCAAATCCTTCCTGAACGAACGCGACCGCAACAGCCCGATCGTTCTGGTCGGTTACGGCCAGGGCGGCCTTCATGTTCTTGGGCTGTTGCGGGAGTATTTTCAGGGCGAATTCAACCCTCTCCGCCGCCATCTTGTCGCCGCCTATGTGATCGGCGCATCGACGCCGGCGGAATTTCTGGCGACGATCAATCCGCCGCTTCCGGTCTGCGATGCGCCGGACGACGTGCGCTGCCTCATTTCCTATGTCGATTACGAGCCGCGTTTCGATGAAGAAATGGAGCGGGTGCGCGCAAGATCGCTCGCCTGGGACGACGGCGCGGCGCTGATATCGTTCAAAAGCGCCGACATCGTCTGCGTCAATCCGTTAAGCTGGCGGCGCAATGCCGACTACGCGCCGGCGGACGACAATGTCGGGGCCGCCTCGGCGACCGGCATCGCCTACGGCGCCATGCCGCCGCCGATCGCGCGCGCGGTCGGCGCGCGCTGCGACAGGGGAATTCTCGTCGTCGACACGCCAAGACGCGGCATTTTGCGGCGGGGCGACTGGTTCGGCGACAAATGGAAGGCGCAGCCGTTTAACCTTTTTTATTACGATCTTGCTGAAAACGCGGCGTTGCGCCTCGCCGCCCTGAAAGAGCGGCTCAAGGTCGAACCGGAACCGCTTGAACCGATCGGCGAAACAATCGATCTCGAGGCGAGCCCGGTGAACAAGGTTCCGAATTGAGAGAGCGAAAGATCATGCCGAAGCCAGTCAAGAAAGTCGTCATCCCTGTCGCCGGTCTCGGCACGCGGGTCCTGCCGGCGACGAAGTCGATCCCGAAAGAGCTGCTGCCGGTCGTCGACCGCCCGCTCATCGACTATGTCGTCGCCGAGGCGCGCGACGCCGGGATTGA
>CALAZI010000048.1 GCA_937895955.1 uncultured Alphaproteobacteria bacterium
ATCTTGGCTTTCCGTTGGAGGCGATCCGTGAACTGATCGCCCTCTCCAGAAATGAGAACCGGTCCTGCGCGGACGTTGATGAAATCGCGCGCCGTCACGCCGAAGACGTCAGACAACGCATCAAGCGATTGAAATCGCTCGAACGCGAGCTCAATCGGATGATCAAGGAATGCAGCGTCGACAAAATTTCAGATTGCCGCGTGATTGAAATTCTCTCCAATCACACGCTCTGTGCGCATGAGCATTAAGGCGCGACCACAATCTTTTTGCTCGCCCAAACGAATTTATTCGGCTGGCGCTAAACCGCGCGGGAGCGACGACGCTTTTGATGAAGCTATCAACGCCCGTCGATTCCACAGAAAGTAAACCGCCGGGATGACGACAAGGGCGAGTACGGTCGCGCTGACGATGCCGCCGATCATCGGGCCCGCGATGCGGCGCATGACTTCGCCGCCGGCGCCATGGCCGTACATGATGGGCAAAAGCCCCGCGAAGATGACCGCGAAGGTCATCATGATCGGCCGCAGACGCCGCAGCGCGCCCTTGGCGATGGCGTCAGCGAAATGCGCTTCATCGAGCGGCGCGCCTTCCTCTTTCGCAATCACATTCGCCGCCGCGACTTCCTGCTTCAGATACATGATCATCAACACGCCAATTTCGACGGCGACGCCGGCAAGCGCGATGAATCCGACAGCGACGGCGACGGACATGTTGAAGCCAAGGAGAAACATCAGCCACAGTCCTCCGACGAGCGCGAAAGGCAAGGTGCCCAGAATAATCAGGACGTCAGCGACGTTCCTGAAGTTCAGGAACAGGAGCAGCATGATGATAATGAGCATGCCCGGCCCCACATAGGCGAAGCGTTCCTTGGCGCGCTGCATATATTCGTACTGTCCGGACCAGGATATGGAATAGCCCGCCGGCAAGTCCACATTTTCAGCAACCACATTCCGGGCCTCCTCGACATAGGAGCCGATATCGCGACCGGTGATGTCCACATAAATCCAGCCGTTAAGCCGTGCATTCTCGCTGCGGATGATCGCCGGGCCTTCATTGATGCGTATGTCGGCAATGCGGCCGAGCGGAATCTCCGCGCCCGATGCGGTTACAATCGGCAACTCGCGCAGGCGCGCAGGCGAATCGCGCACGTCGCGCGGATATCTGAGGTTGATCGGATAGCGTTCAAGACCTTCGACGCTCTGGCCGATGGTCATGCCGCCGATCGCTGTGCGCACGATATCCTGGACATCGGCGATATTGAGACCGAAACGCGCCGCCGCTTCGCGGTTGATATCAACATCGATAAACCGCCCGCCGGTTACGCGCTCTGCGTAAACAGACGCCGTGCCGTCGACGCCCTGCAACACATTTTCAATGTCGCGGCCAACCTCTGCAATCACGTTAAGATCAGGTCCGGCGACCTTGACGCCAACCGGCGTCTTTATGCCGGTCGCCAGCATGTCGAGTCGGTTCTTGATCGGCATGATCCAGACATTGGTGAGGCTCGGTACATCGACCAGCGAATTCAATTCGGCTTTGAGCGAGTCCATAGTGACGCCGGGCCGCCATTCACTGCGCGGTTTTAATTGAATGGTCGTCTCGATCATCGGCAGTGGCGCCGGATCGGTCGCCGTCTCCGCCCTGCCCGCCTTGCCATAAACGGTCTCAACTTCGGGAATGGTCTTGATCAGCTTGTTCGTTTGCTGAACGACCTGGGCGACTTTTCCAGCGGAGATGCCTGGATAGGCGCTCGGCATGTAAAGAAGATCGCCCTCATCGAGATCGGGCATGAATTCGCCGCCGATGAAGCTCGCCGGAATCGCCATGCTCGCCATCAGCAAGGCGGCGGCGCCGATGGTCGCCCAAGGCCGACGCAAAGCCAGACCGATCACCGGCCGGTAGCCGCGCATGAGCAGAAGATTGACCGGGTTCTTGTGCTCCGGGGCAATGCGTCCCCGCACCAGCAACCCGATCAGCACCGGTACCAGCGTCACCGACAGGATCGTCGCCGCCGCCATGGCGTAGGTTTTTGTAAAAGCGAGCGGCGAGAACAATCGCCCTTCCTGCGCCTGCAGGGCGAAGATCGGCGTAAAGCTCAGCGTAATGATAAGAAGAGAGAAGAACAGCGGCGGTCCGACTTCGACGCAAGCATCGGCGATCAACCGCCAGCGGTCGGAACCCTTCATGTCGCTATCTTCTTCCAGCTTCTTATGCACGTTCTCGATCATCACAATAGTGGCGTCGACCATGGCGCCGACGGCGATGGCGATGCCGCCGAGCGACATGATGTTGGCGGTGATGCCTTGCGCGTTCATGACGATAAACGCGGCGAGCACGCCCAAAGGCAGACTGATCACAACCACAAGCGCGGATCGCAAATGATAGAGAAACAGCGCGCAGACCAGCGCCACAATGAGGAATTCTTCAAGCAGTTTGCCTTGCAACGTTTCGACAGCGCGTTCGATCAGCTTCGATCTGTCATAGGTCGTCACCAGTTCGACGCCTTCCGGCAGGCCTGCCTTTAGAGTTTCGAGCTTCTTCTTAACGAGTTTGATCGTCGCTTCGGCGTTGCCGCCGGCGCGCATGATGATGACGCCGCCAACCGCCTCGCCCTCGCCGTTAAGTTCGCCGACGCCGCGGCGCAGCTCCGGCCCGAGCCGAATGTCCGCCACATCGCGCAGCAATATCGGCGTTCCCGCATCGCTGACGCGCAACGGGATCCGCTGCAAATCTTCGATCGATTCCACATAGCCGCCGGCGCGGACGATATATTCCGCCTCCGCCATTTCGACAACGCGCCCGCCGGACTCCATATTGCCGCGTTCGATGGCGCGGCGGACCTCAGCTAATGGTATGCCGAAGGAACGCAACCGGTTCGGATCAACGACCACCTGATATTGCTTGACCATGCCGCCGATGGCGGCGACTTCCGAAACGCCTTCGACGGTCTGAAGCTCGTATTTCAGGAACCAGTCCTGCAGCGACCGCAGATCGGCAAGATTATGCCGGCCGGTCTTGTCGATCAAAGCATATTGGTAGACCCAGCCGACGCCGGTGGCGTCCGGACCCAATGCAGGTTTCGCCGCATCGGGCAATTGCGGCGCGACCTGGCTTAAATATTCGAGAACGCGCGAGCGCGCCCAGTAAAGATCGGTTCCGTCTTCGAATATGATGTAGACGTAAGAATCGTTGAAGAAAGAATAGCCGCGCACTGTTTTCGCGCCGGGCACGGCGAGCATCGCCGTCGCCAGCGGATAGGTGACTTGATCCTCGACGACCTGCGGCGCCTGTCCAGGATAGCTGGTCTTGATGATGACCTGCACGTCGGAGAGATCGGGGATCGCGTCGAGCGGCGTCGAACGCAACGAAATGACGCCGGCGACCGCGAGAAACAGCGCCCCGACAATGACAAGGAAACGGTTTTCTATCGAACCGCGGATGATTTGGGAGATCATTGTTCGTCTCCCGTCTCGGCGTCTTCCGGCATCGGTTCGAGCATGTCGAGTTCGTAGCCGGTCTCGGTCTCGCGAAACGCGAATCGCACGGGCGCGCCCACTTTGACGCTCATTAGATCAATTTTCGAAGAGGCCTTGAACGCCATGACCATCGACGGCCAACCGATTTCGGGGACGGGTTTATGATCGATGGTGACGCTTTTGGCGTCCATATCGACGGAAACGACACGGCCTTCGGCGCCGACAGCCTCACTCGTGTTCATGTCACCCGCCGACATATTCATGTCCGACATGGACATCCCGTCCATACCGATCGGCGCGTTCTCTTCTTCGGCGGGCGCCGCCATGCGCAACAAACCTGAGTCCAGACTCGCCTCCGAGTCGATCAGGAACTGGCTTTCAACGACAACGCGTTCGCCAGCCGTGAGCCCCGCAAGGACTTCGACTTTGCCGCCACTCTCCATGCCGGTTCTGACTTCCGCCGGGCGGAATCGTCCCTCGCCTAACGCGAGGATGACGCGATCGCCTTTGCTTGATCGAATGACAGCCGATTGCGGAACGGTCAGCACGTTATGTTGGGGTTCAGCGCCGATAGCCACATTGGCGAACATATTCGGCCGCAAGCGGTCGCCGGGATTGGGAAACCGCAAACGAACCTGCACCGTGCGCGTCATCATTTCGGCGGTCGGATAGACGTAGTCGACTTCGCCTTCCCATGTCTCGCCGGGAAACGCGGGCAAGGTCATGACCGCGCGATCGCCGGCCGACACCCAGGCGGCCTCCGTGTCAAACACGTCCGCGATGATCCAGACATTCGAGAGGTCGGCGAGCCGCAGCGCCATGTCGCTGGGCTTCAGATACATGCCTTCGCGGGCGTTCAGCATGGTGACGACGCCCGATTGCGGCGCCTTCACTGAGACAAGGCGCATTTGTTTCCGAGTGCGCTTTAGTTCCGCGATCTGATCGGCGCTCATGCCGAGCGCGGTCAGCCGCTCGCTCGCCGCCACTGTCAATGGCACACGCCCGATCTTCAGCGCCTGGATGAATTCCGATTGCGCCGCCACCAGGGCCGGCGCGTAGAGTTCGAACAGAACATCGCCGGCTTCGACTTTCTCACCGACCGATTCAACGTGCAGTTTTTCAATCCAGCCTTCGGCGCGAACGTGAATGTCGGAGCGAGCTTCCTCGTCGATCGTGATCGAGCCGACTGTATTGATGTCGCGCGCCATATCCTCGCGCATGACATCCTCCGTCTTGACGCCGATATTCTGAACGACGGCAGCGTTTATTTTCAGGGACGGTTCTCCGCCGCCGTTTTCTTCGCCTTCGTAGACAGGAATAAGATCCATCCCCATCGGCGACTTGCCGGGTTCATCGCGCCGGTAGTTCGGGTCCATCGGCGCGACCCAATAGGCGATCTTGCGTTCGCCGCCGTCCGCCATATCCATTGATGAATGGCCGCCGCCTTGCCGCAACAGAAAGAATGCACCTGATGCGCCGATTACGAGCAATAAAATAATGATCATGCGAGATTTGGTCATTGGTCGTCTCCTGCAAGATAGGTAAGCCGCGCCCACGCCTTGGCGCGTTCGACACGCAGTTCGAGGCGTTTCAGCTCCGCATCGAGTTCGGCGAGTTGGCTGCGGATAAGTTCGGGAAAGTCTGTAAGTCCGCCGCCATAGGCGGAAACGGAAGCATCGGCTGTTTCATTGGCGCGCTTGATGACGGCGTCATCATATAGAGCGACACGCCGGTCCAGTTGCGTCCAGTCGGCGTAAGCGCGAACAAGATCGCGCCTCAGATCGAGCAATGTCGTCGCACGATCGAGTTCCGCGGCTGACTTGTCCTTCCGGGCCGCCGACAAGGCGCGGTCCTGACGCTTGCCCGTGAATAACGGGATCGTCAGACTGACCCCGACGCTGGCGAAATCGGGCCGGTCGGCGCCGCGGGCGCCGTATCCGCCTTCGATCGCCCAGGCCGGTTTGTAGGCTTGCTTCGCGAGTTCAACATCGGTTTCTTCGACGCCGATCATGGCGTCGCTCACTCGCACCACGGGATGACGAACGAGACGAGCTTCGATTTCTTCCACGGTTCCGGGCGACGTGAATGCCGGTAGATTATCCGGCGAAGGCCGCGAGGCATTCGCGCTGATAAATCGTGAAAGCTCTGCTTCGGCTGTGGCGCGTCGTTGCTGTAGCTCGGCGAGTTTGTCGTCCAAGAGCGACAGCTCAAGTTCGGCGCGCAGCACGTCCTGACTTGTCAGCTTGCCCTGCGCAAACGACGCGCTTAGCGCATCGATGAGCTCGCTGACCGCATTGCGACTCTCCTCAACAAGGGCCTGCGCGTTAGCTGCATGAAATTTATCCAGCCAGGCGAGCCGCACCGAGAACGCGACATTGCGAACCGTCGCCTCGCGGCGCATGCGTTCGATTTCCGCCTCGCCCTCGCGCTTTTCGCGGTTTAGCCGCAAGGTGCTCCCTCGCGGTATTTCCTGACGCAGACCCACCTGCGCTTGCGTCATGGGCTCCTGGCCGAATGCGAATGTGTCGGTTGGCACATTTGCGAGCGCAGTCCGCAAGGTGGGGTCCGGCAATTGCGAATCTGAAACGGCGCGATCTTCTTGCGCCGCCGCCCTTACCTCGAACCGAGCGTAGGCCGGGTCTTCGGCGGTGACTGCGATCTCAACCGCTTCGCTCAATTCCAGCGGTTGACCGGCGGCGTGTGCATTCGCCAACGCCAGTCCAGCGATAGCCGCAGCCATCGCGCTAATAATCTTCAGCATGATATTTCTCAAATCTGAGCACGTTCAACAAGCGCCCCGCGCCTCAAAGGCGTGGAAACGGTGACGACGTCCGCACTAAATTGCGGGCATGCTCAGATTCGAGGAGGCGGCGGGTCTAAATGTGACGGTGTTGCAAGTCCCGGGTCAATTCGCGGGATTGCATATTGCACGAAGCGAAAAGCTGGTTCTTGATCTACCGAAACGGCGGGTACTGAATAAAAGCCCGGGCAGACAAGCGCGCAAGCGGCCAGACAGCCGGCGTCATGTGATTGTTGCGGCGCGCCGTCCATATCCGCGCAATCGTTCGGAACCATGCCGGCCATTTTCACTGGCGCGTCATCTGACGATATTTGCGCCATCTCCATATCGGAACCCATGGAGACGCAGGATGCGAGCGCCGCCGCCGGAGCGACAGCCATCGACAGCATCAGGGTTATGAACAGCAGTATCCGCATTAGATTGAATATTTGCCTGCTTAGACGGATTGTCAATCGGGCAAATAATGTATGTGCTGGCTGAATAAATTCTAAATAACCGTAAATCCTTGTGAAGCCTGCCTCGCAACCCCAGGCGGAAAAGCCCGGTGTTCAAGTTGTGCGCCGCGTTCGGATTAGCAGACATGTTGGGCGCGATGGCAAAGCTCCCTGCCGATAGAAACGAGAACTCTTCGCAACTGCGCTCACCCATATGTGAAATCCGAGCGAACAATGGATGGCCGCATGATCCGCCCGCCGCCTTAGGAATTCCATATTCCTCATTGAAAATGTTGGTATCGGAAGCGAATTTTATATGCCTGAATACTCGTTTAACATTTTTCGATTGACCGTGCTGGCGGCGTTTTCTTTGAGCGCATGCGTTACGGCCCCAGCTGGCGGCCCTCCAAACTCCGATGCGCCTATGTCCGCGGGCGGGTTCGCCTCAACGCTGCATCTCTGCAAAGGTGATCACATCGATAACGCGCCGCCGACAGATAGCGGGCGCCACATAATCAATTATCGCCCGTTCGCGAATGTTGCTGGCGTTTCGCTGGCGCGTGCGCCGGTTCGGCGCGCCTGTTTTTCATCAGGGTTCGGCTTTCGCCACGATCGGCCGCGACGACATAACGGAATTGATCTGTCTACGGGCCACCCTCACTCAGTGTACGCTGCTGGCGACGGCGTCGTCGAAGAAATCCGAAACGCCGGCGGGTATGGCAAAATGATTCTAATACGCCATAACAGTCGTGTAAAAACCCGTTACGCTCATCTTTCAACTTTCGCCACTTCGATGCATGTCGGCCACGACGTTCGCCAAGGCGACGTTATCGGAAAAACGGGCAACACCGGAAATGCGGAGGCGGTCATTCTGCACTATGAAATCATTGTCGACGGCGAACCGCGAGACCCGATGGCGGCCGGATTCTGAGTTTCGTCCAATCGATGATCTGATCACGCGTCGGCGGGCGCGGCTTTTTTCCTGTTGCTCCTCCACAGGGCAAGGCTCCGTCGCATTTTGACGATCAGTAATATGAACCCCGACATCGAGACAAAAATCGCCATGCCCGCGGCGGTGATGAGCAACGGATGATTGAAATCGGCGCCGTCGTCATAGTCCATGACATGGAGTTTCCAGAAAAAGTCGAACAGGCGCCACGTTTCAGAACGCCGCGCTGTGATCTCGCCGGTCGATGGATCGACATAAATTGTCGTTTTGTCGCCATCATCGAACTGAACGCGCCAGACGGGACCGGATTTGTTGTATTCTGTCGGCGGCGATTCAACATATTCGGCAGATTGAATGTCAGCGCTGCCGCTAAAATCGCGCTCGGCGATCGCGCGCGCCGTTGATTCATCTATGGGCGATAAAATCGCGCCATTGCGGGCGTCAATAATTGCGAGCCCTTCATCTTGCCCCACTATTCGCCAAACAGGTTGACCCAACATCTCCCCGAGCATCGCTGATTTTATCGCGGATGCGTTGATTGCCGTGATCGCATCGCTGAGCGAAAGCAATCCTTCAACATCAAACGGCTCAACCTCGTGCTGCGCGACCTTGTGTTCGCCGCGCACGATTTCGATCGGAATGGCGCTCATGACAAAACCGCCGGCGATCCAGAGGACGATCTGCAATCCGACAATCAACGCGATCCATTTGTGGACGCGTACTATCCACTTTTGAACGGTCATGCTTTGCGCTTATGGGAGCTGATCGAGGTCGACGGTCAGCGTCGCATAGTCACTATGATAAACCCCGTCGGGTTCATCGGGCAGCGTGATCCAGACGGCCGATAACATGATGACGCCGGACAGGGCATCAGTAACAAGAACCTTGCCGTCTTCATCGGTCGCGACTGACGACGTTTCTCCATCGAATGGAACGATTGTCACTTGCCTGCCGGCAAGCGGTTCACCGTCAAGGAGCAATTGAAATGAACGGTCAGCCTTTACGATGAACTCCAGTTTCTGACCGACCGGCGATGCGTGATTTTCATCATTATCGCACGTCTCGATGCAAAGAAATGTCTTTGCGTGTTTGGCGTAGCTGCGCTGGAGCAGCGGCGAACCGGGCAATGCCTTGAATGCAGCAATGATCGCTTCGTCCGCTTCGATTTCGTCAAGATAGAGCTCAACATCTTCAGGCGGAATCTCGCCCGCGCGCGGTTTGCTGCTGATGGCGACGACAGCGGCGCCGGAACGCCCGGCCGCAAACCGCATTGTCAGCGCGATCTCGCCTTCTTCAAACGACACGTCTTCAATAACTTCATCGCGGATTGAGGCCGAATAATATGCAATGCGGTCCTCGGCCGGCCCGCTTTCCATGTCCGGAAAAGCAAGAGCGCTCGTCAGCGCGACGCTGACTGTTTCCGCTTCGGCGTATTGGAATTTATCCGGCAGCAGGAACGTCTGATGGGCGTGTGCGGAAACGCTGAGCATTGCGCTCACGAAGACGACACCCAAAAACAAGTTTCGGTTGCGCTGGATCAGTCTGCTCACTCGACGCGCAAAAATGGACAATTTCATGTTTCCTCCCATGACGCCGTAATACAACGCACCCTTATCGTTTTGTTTTTTCAAACAGGTCGACTAACTCCGAAAACTTTTCTTGTTGCGCCTTGGCGCTGCCGGTCTTTATTGCCTCGGCAACGCAATGATGGGCATGGTTTTTGAGGATTTCACTTTCCGCCCGCGATAACGCCGATTTGATCGCCTGCACCTGATGCAGGATATCGATGCAATAGCGATCTTCCTCGACCATGCGGGCGACGCCCCGGACCTGGCCCTCGATGCGGTTCAAGCGTTTGATGATTGCTGCTGAATCAGACATGGTTTTCCGTTATTGACATATACCCTTTGGGGGTATAAATAGTCGCGTCAGAAAGGTTGGTCAAGGCGTGATCACTGGCGCATTAAAGTCTGCCCTCTTTGCAGCGTTGGCAATCCTGCTCAGCGCGGGGCACAGTGTCTGCGCCGGCATGATCGCTGAATCAGCGCCCGTTGTAGAACACCAGCACAACGCTACTTCAGTTCACGATGAACATGCTCGTCATGGTGAGGAGCATGGCGAACACATGCGCGCCTCCCAAAAATCAGCGCCTTGTGGTCCTGATCAACATGATTGTCAGCACTGCAAAACGGCGCAGTTCTTCAAGACATCAGTAAAAGCGGAGATAGCTGCCTCATTCGCGCCGCCGCTAACTGAAAAAGCAGTTGGCGCCATAGTCGCCGCGCAGAACAGCAATATATTTGCAGACAGAATTACTCGTTTCGCTAATTTGTGGCATGGTCCGCCGAAGGCGACCCCTGTTTCCCTGAAAATCCGGCTTCTGATCTAGAAGTTTTATATGCGCGTCTTCACTGACGCGCACGAACGCCGACCGTCTTGGCTGAGCCAGACGGCGGCGATGTTTGGATAACTGTCGCTAATTTTTATCGCGTCAGTCCCAGCCTCAACCAACCGATCAACAATGAATTCTGTTCCTGAAGGGAAAAATACCAATGTCGAATCTCGTATTCACCACTGCGGCAGCCCTATTCGCGGGAGCGGCCTTGTCGCCTGCGTTCGCTGCGGAAGAAAAAATGCAAATGGACCATGACGCAATGATGACCAGCATGGACCATTGCGGCATGCCGATGGGCGAGGGCGTGATCAACGCACTCGATGTCAAGAAGTCGAAAGTAAATGTCACTCACAAGCCGATTGAATTGATAGGCTGGCCGGAAATGAAGATGGACTTCGCCGTGTTGAAGCCGATCGATCTCTCCGCCTTCGCAACCGGCGAACGCATTCATTTTCTGCTGAAAGCCGAAAAAGACAAATCCTATTCGATCGCAGCGATGTGTTCGCTCGATGTCAAAGACGGCGCGCACGAGGCCTGCATGACGCACATGCACGACGTTGCGATGAAAGCCGCTGTCGACGAAGGCCGTTCCTGCGACATAGAAGGCATGGGCGACATGCCCGGCATGGATCACTCCGCCCATGAACAAGGCGAAGACGCGCACAAGGGACATCACTGAACTTAAGAGCGGCCCACTGCTCTTTGGCGGGCCGTCTTTTCGCACTTTTGAGAATTGGAGATCACCCCGTGTTCACGAGACGACGTTTTTTAGAATCAACAATTGCCGGCGGCGTCGCCGCGAGCATTCCCGGTCTCATACCCGCCTGGGCGAAAAGCGCATCCGCGGGAAATAAGGGAATTTTTGAGCAGGCCGGCAATTCATTCGACCTCACCGTTGGACACAGCGCCGTCAGTATCGGCGGTCGGTCAGGGCACGCCATCACAATCAACGGCACGTTGCCCGGACCGCTCTTACGCTTTCGCGAAGGCGAGGAACTTTCCTTGCGGGTGAAAAACAGGCTCCAAGAGGACACGTCGATCCACTGGCATGGGCTTCTTGTGCCGTTCTATATGGACGGCGTGCCGGGCGTTTCGTTCCCCGGCATCAAGCCCGACGAAACGTTCGAATACAAGTTCGCCCTGCCCCAGAGCGGGACCTATTGGTATCACTCGCATTCAGGCCTGCAGGAACAAAGTGGCCATTACGGCCCGCTGATTATCGATCCCGCGGGCCCGGACCCCGTTCAATATGACCGCGAATATGTATTGGTTTTGTCCGACTGGCTTTTCCAGCATCCGCACAAGGTCTTCGCAAAGCTTAAAAAGAGCAACGAGGTATATAATTTCCAGGAGCGCACCGTCGGCGACTTTATTGACGACGCAGGCGACATGGGGCTTGGCGGTGTCATCAAAGACCGCGCCATGTGGGCGCAAATGCGCATGTCCGCGACGGATATTTCTGACGTCACCGGCGCGGTCTACACGTATTTGATTAATGGGCATTCGACCGCGGATAACTGGAGCGCCATATACAATGTCGGCGAACGCATTCGCTTGCGCATCATCAATGCGTCGGCGATGACCATCTTCAACTTCCGCATACCCGGCCTGCCGATGACCGTCGTCGCCGCCGATGGGCTCAATGTGCAGCCAGTCGATACAGATGAATTCCAGATCGGCGTCGCGGAAACCTACGACGTCATTGTCGAACCAAAGCGCGAACGCGCGTTCCCGATGGTCGCTGAAGCAATCGACCGATACGGCCAGGTCGTGGCGACCCTCGCACCCGAACCCGACATGCGTGCAACGGCGCCGCTCTTAAGAGAGCGGCCGATCCTGACCCACAAAGACATGGGCATGGCGGCGATGGGTCACGGATCCATGGGCGGTATGGATCACGGTTCGATGGGACACGGCGCTGGGAGAGCTGCTTCGATGGATCACGGCGCCATGGACCATGGATCGATGGCCGATATGGAATCGCCGACCGCGCCAAAGGCTGAAATGGCGAGCATGACCGGAATGTCTGGCGACGCGATGCAGGAGCACAATCACAAGACCGGCTTCGGAGTCGATAATATCGCCATGGCGCCGACCAACCGTCTCAATGAACCAGGTCTCGGCCTTGAAGACGTTCCGCACCGAGCGTTGACTTATTCTCACTTGAAAAGCCTTGAGCCGAACCCGGACAAACGCAAACCCGGCCGGGAACTGGAGATTCATCTGACCGGCAACATGGAACGCTACATGTGGTCGTTCGACGGCGTAAAGTTTTCCCATGTCGTCGACCCGATTGTTTTCCATGAAGGAGAACGGCTGCGAGTCACGCTCGTCAACGACACAATGATGACGCATCCGATCCATCTGCACGGAATGTTCTTCGATCTCGTCGTTGACGAAAGCGATCACAAGCCGCGCAAGCATACTGTCAACGTCAAACCGGGCGATAAGCTGTCCTTTGACGTCACTGCTGACCATGTGGGCGACTGGGCGTTTCACTGCCACCTCCTCTTTCACATGCATGCGGGCATGATGCAGGTGGTTTCCGTCCGCCCGCGCATGGCGATGAACGAACGCGACGATCACGAGGCGATGGATCATGACAGCATGGATCACGGCGACGGCGATCACCAGTCCACGGACCACAAGAAGATGAAGTATGATGCGTCAGATCATGGGTCGATGGAGCATGAGAGCGGTGATGATAAAGGCATGGACCATTCGAAAATGAATCATGGAGGGAAACACTGATGTTCCGTTCCATGAAAAAATCTCTGGCGCTCATCTCGGCATTTGCGGTGACGATTTCCGGCACACAGGCCTATGCGCAGAGCGAAAGCTCAAACGATTCCCAAAGCGGCTGGTCCGCTGCGGATGAGTATTGGGGGGGCGCAGAAATGGCCGAGGCGCGTCGCGCCGTCAAAAGAGAGCATGGCGCGTCGAAGACGTACTTTGTTCAGGGCGACCGACTTGAGTATCGCAGCAATGAAGGCGAGCCGTTGTTTCTATGGGACGCCCAGGCCTGGTGGGGTGGCGATCGCAACAAGCTGTGGCTCAAAACCGAAGGCGAATATTCGTTTGACGAAAACGCCTTTGAAGAGGCGGAAGTGCAGGCGCTCTGGTCGCGCGCTTTCGCTCGCTACTTTGATGTTCAGGCGGGCGTCCGTCACGACTTCGCGCCTGGCGATGACCGCACCTTCGGCGTTCTCGGCATACAAGGCTTGGCGCCCTACTGGTTTGAAATCGACACCGCCCTCTTTGTCAGCGGTGACGGCGATGTTTCAGCAAGAATAGAGGCTGAATACGAATTGATGCTGACCCAGCGTCTCATATTGCAACCTCGCACCGAATTGAACTTCGCCGTGCAGGATGTCGCCGAATACGGCGTCGGCTCCGGTCTTTCAACAGCCGAACTTGGCGCGCGCCTGCGCTACGAAATCAAACGCGAGTTTGCGCCCTATATCGGCGTCGACTGGACGCGATCGGTTGGCCAGACCGCCGATTTCGTGCGCGCCGACGGCGGCGATCCGTCCAGCGTATCGTTCGTCGCCGGACTAAGACTTTGGTTCTAGGGAGGGACTTCAAATGGAAAACATTATTGAACCGAACATCCATCCAATACTTGTTCATTTCGCCTATGCGTTATCGATAACGGCGTTTATCTCTTATGTCTTGGCGTCGTTTACACCGTCAGGGAAATGGCGTGAAACGCTTCGTCCCGCTGCTGACTGGATGCTCGCTTTCGGCGCGCTGGCGATCATTGCAACTATCGCAGCTGGCTTTCAGGCGTATTTCACCGTCGCCCATGACGGGCCGTCTCACGCGGCGATGACAACGCACCGCAACTGGGCGGTGCCATCCGGCGTCGCGATTTTATTGCTCGCACTCTGGCGTTGGACGTCGAGGACAAAGCCCGCGTCTGTGATATTTTTGACTTTTCTTGCCGCCGCCGCGTTGTCGCTGTCTGTCACCGCATGGTGGGGCGGAAAGATCGTTTACGGTTATGGCCTGGGCGTGAAAAGCATGCCGACCGTCACCGGTGAGGGCCATGACCATGAACACGCCCCAGGCCAGGGTCATGGCGATGAAGCAACAGCTGAATCGTCGGGAGATCATGACGACGGTCATGATCATGGGAGCGCGGACGATCACGAATCCGGTGAAGCGCATGAGCATGGCGACACTGCGAGTGCCGAACCGGGAACTGACAGCGCAGAGCCGGCAGCGGCATTTGACGCTGACAATTATCCTACGACTCCGGAAGCTGTCGTTGACGCCTATAGCACCGCATTGAAAGCAAAAGACGAGTCCGCAATTCGCGCCATGCTTGCGCCCGATGTCATCATCGCCGAAGGCGGCGGCGCGGAACGCTCTGTCGACGAATATGCCGGCCATCACATGCCAGCCGACATGGCATTTACGGCGGCGGTCGCTTTTTCCGTCAAAAAGCGCGACGTCATCGCCAAAGAAGACCTTGCGACCGTTATTTCGGAATCGCAGGTCCATGGAACCTTCCGTGGCGAGAACGTGCATTCGCGGATGATGGAAACCATGGTGCTCCGCCGCGACGACGATCGTTGGCGCATTGTCCACATCCATTGGTCTTCTGCGCCGATCATCGGCGAGCATGAGCACTGATGGCGGATCGCCAACGACAGAGCGATTACAAAAAAGGAAGCCTGACGCTTTCCGGAACCGTCGCGATGGGAACCGGCGTCATGATCGGCGCCGGCATCTTCGCCCTCACCGGGCAAGTTGCCGAATATGCCGGTCCATGGTTTCCGGCCGCGTTTCTGATCGCCGCTATCATCAGCGCGTTCAGCGCATACACGTACATCAAGATGTCAAACAAATATCCGTCCGCGGGCGGCATCGCGATGATCCTCCACAAGGCGTACGGACAATCGGCGGTCACTGGCGCCTGCGCGCTGCTGATGGCGTTTTCTATGGTCATCAACGAAAGCCTCGTCGCCCGGACTTTCGGAACCTACACGCTGCAACTTTTTGACGCCGGTGAGAAGCAATGGCTCGTTCCCGTACTCGCCGTGGCTTTGATCGCGGGCGCCTTCCTAATCAACCTCGCCGGAAACAAATATATCGGTGCCGTTTCTAAGATCACCGCGGTCTTGAAAGTCGGCGGCATTCTCGCCTTTGCAGTCGCTGCCTTATGGGCGTCTGGCTTTTCATTTGAAGCTGCGACAACTCTGGAAAGTTCTGATTATTCATTTACCGGCTTCCTAGCCGGTGTCGCGCTAGCCATTCTGGCATACAAAGGTTTCACCACCATCACGAACAGCGGCGGCGAAGTCAAAAACCCTGAACGCAATGTCGGCCGGGCGATTATGATATCTCTTGGCGTTTGCTTAGCTGTTTATATGGCGGTCGCTTTCGCCGTCGGTACGTCGTTGACAATTGAAGAATTGATCGCCGCCAAGGACTACGCCCTCGCCGAGGCGGCGCGTCCGGCGCTCGGGGGATATGGCGTCATTTTCACAGTGACTATTGCGATCATTGCGACGGCGTCCGGATTGCTGGCCAGCGTCTTTGCGGTGTCGCGCATGCTCGCCATGCTGACGGAAATGAATCTGATCCCGCACAGCCATTTCGGCATGCCGGGGCGCATTCAGAATCACACGCTTGTCTATACGGTCGTACTCGCCGCCCTACTCGCCGTATTTTTCGACTTGAGCCGCATCGCCTCGCTAGGCGCTATCTTTTATCTCGTCATGGACATCGCCATTCACTGGGGCGTTTATCGGCATCTCCGGCACGACGTCGGGGCGAAAGGGTGGATTCTCCTCAGCGCAATTGCGCTGGATGCAGTCGCACTCGGTGCATTCCTGGCGATTAAATCGGCGGCCGACCCCTTGATCGTATTCATCGGTATTGCCGCGATCATCGTCATTTTTGCGTTCGAGAGGTTTTATTTGCACCGCCTAAGGGGCGGTGGCGTCACGGCAGCGCAACATAAACATAACGCTTGACTATACCCCATGGGGGTATTATGTATGTCGCATCGACAGCCCACACGCCTTGGGCGATGGCTGGAATTCGACAGCGCCAACCTGACGCTGCCGACGAACAACGGAGGCACATCATGCGCATCGTTCCCGTCGGACACGCTCTGTCCATATTTTTCGTCATCACATTCACTCTGTGCATCGCATGGGGACTCGTCACGCCGCCCGCCATGCACATGCATGAAGCTTGGGAGATGATGATGCCAGGGTTTCACTGGCTCTCATTTCCAGCGTTCCTGATTGGCCTCATCTGGGCCTATGCCTATGGCTGGTACACGGCGATCGTTTTCGTTCCGCTCTACAATCTGTTTAACAAACGCGGAGCCGCGGCATAGCCATGGACACGCACGCTCATTGCCACGCCCAGTCGGACGCCGCTTCTGCAGCGGCCGGAAAGTACGACAACATACCGGAAGGGTATACCGGTACGGTCTGGACCTGCCCGATGCACCCCCAGGTGCGCGAGACATCGAATACCGGATGCCCAATCTGCGGCATGGCGTTGGAGCCGGAGAGCATTTCTCTTGATACAGAGGAAGACACGTCCGAACTCGACTCCATGACGCGGCGCTTCTGGGTTGGCGCCGCCTTGAGCATCCCCCTCTTCATCTACGCTATGGGCGATATCATTCCCGGCAAACCGTTCGAGGGATTGCTGCCCGGCGCCTGGCCGCAATGGATTCAATTCGCGCTGGCGACGCCAGTTGTCCTGTGGGGAGGATGGCCGTTTTTCGTGCGCGGCGTTCAATCCGTCCGCACGATGAATCTCAACATGTTCACGCTGATCGCCCTGGGCGTCGGTGTCGCCTATCTGTTCAGTGTTGTCGCAACGGTCGCGCCCGGTATTTTCCCAGATGCATTCCGCGGCATGCATGGGCAGGTCGCCGTCTATTATGAGGCCGCAGCGGTCATCACCACCCTCGTCTTGCTAGGTCAGGTGTTGGAACTGCGCGCGCGCAGCCAGACTTCCGGCGCCATTCGCGCGCTCCTGGAACTGGCGCCGCCTACAGCCCATCGCATCAATGAAGACGGCACTGAGGAAGAAATATCGATCGACCACTTGCACGAGGGCGATCGCCTTCGCGTTCGTCCGGGTGAAAAAGTCCCGGTCGACGGTGAAATCATCGAGGGCAAAAGTTCGGTTGATGAATCCATGGTCACCGGCGAACCCATACCCGTCGAGAAGAATGTCGGCGACAAGGTGACCGGCGGCACGGTGAACGGAACCGGCGGCTTCATCATGAAGGCGACGCGAGTCGGCGAAGACACCATGCTGTCGCAGATCGTCAAGATGGTGTCGGAAGCCCAGCGCAGCCGAGCGCCAATCCAGCGGCTCGCCGACACCATATCCGCCTGGTTCGTTCCGGCGGTGGTCGTCATCGCTGTCATCACGTTCATTGTCTGGAGTCTATTCGGCCCGGAACCGGCGATGGCGTTCGCGATCGTCAACGCCGTCGCTGTTCTCATTATCGCCTGTCCGTGTGCGCTGGGGCTCGCAACGCCCATGTCGATCATGGTCGGGACAGGTAAAGGCGCCCAAAATGGTATTCTGATCAAGAACGCCGAAGCGCTGGAGACATTCGAGAAGGTCGATACGATCGTTGTCGACAAGACCGGCACGTTGACGGAAGGCCACCCGAAGCTTGTGCTCGTCGAGCCGCAACCGACGCTTACCGAAGCAGAACTCCTGACGCTTGCAGCCTCCGTTGAAAAGGGCAGCGAGCACCCGCTGGCGGCAGCCATCGTTGCAGGCGCAGAGGAGCGCGGGGCTGAAGTGAAGAATGCGACCGGGTTTGCTTCGGTCACTGGCGAAGGCGTCGAAGCTGAAGTCGACGGCTACAGGGTGGCGCTCGGCAACGCGAAGATGATGAAACGCGTCGGCGCGCATGACGAAAAGCTCGTTGCGGTCGCTGAGGACCATCGACGTGAAGGTCAGACAGTTATGTTCGTCGCTGTCGACGGCCAGCCTGCCGGCCTCATCGGCGTCGCCGACCCGATCAAGGAAACGACGCCGGAAGCCATCCGAGCACTTCACGCAGCCGGTGTTAAAGTCGTGATGCTCACCGGCGACAGCCGCGCAACGGCGGAAGCGGTCGGCGCAAAGATCGGCATCGATGAAATCCATGCGGACGTGTCGCCTGAAGACAAGAATCGCATCGTGCGCGAACTGCAGGATGCGGGCGCGAAGGTCGCCATGGCCGGCGACGGCATTAACGACGCCCCCGCCCTTGCCCAGGCCGATGTCGGCATCGCGATGGGTACTGGAACCGACGTCGCTATGGAAAGCGCCGGCGTCACGCTCGTCAAAGGCGATCTACGCGGCGTCGCCCGCGCGCGTCGCCTAAGCCAGGCGACCATGCGCAACATCCGCCAGAACCTGTTCTTCGCCTTCGTCTACAACGCGCTCGGCGTGCCGGTCGCCGCAGGCGTTCTGTACCCGGTCTTCGGCCTGCTGCTGAGCCCGATGATCGCCGCCGCGGCGATGAGCTTTTCGTCCGTATCGGTCATTGGCAACGCATTGCGGTTACGGGGTTTGAAGCTGTGAGCAGCGCGACGAGGACCGGTCGAGCTGATGCGCACACGCCGCCGCTCGGCCATCGCGCGCTGACGCCGCTTTACGATCTCGCCATTGCGGCGATGACGCGGGAAAAGACGTGGCGCGCGGCGCTGGTTAAAGTAATGGCCCCATCGCCCGGCGACCGCATTCTCGATATCGGCTCGGGCACTGGCAGTCTTTCCGTTGCGCTTTCTACTGCGTGCCCTCGCATTCGATATGTTGGCGTCGATCCCGACGCAGACGCTGTCCGGCGAGCCCGTCAAAAGATTGTTGGGCTGGAAGGTAACATTCGGTTCCACGAAGGATATTTCTCAGCAGAGGAGGAATATTTCAGCGAGCCGCCGAACAAGATTGTATCGAGCCTTGTACTTCACCAGGTTCCGCTTGCCGAAAAGCGGCGGATTATTGTCCAGGCCAGAAAAGCCCTTGCGGCAGGCGGCTCTTTTTTCATTGCAGATTACGGGCTGCAGCGAGGGATCCAGCGATTGCTGTTCCGGAGCACAGTCCAGACGCTGGACGGCGTTGGAGACACCCAACCGAACGCCGAGGGAATAATCCCGAAGCTTCTGGAAAGCTCAAGGTTTTCTTCCGTGAATGAGACCGAGAGACTTGATACCGCCACCGGTACAATTTCGATTTACGTGGCACGCCTGACACGCTGTCGACAGTCGGATGGCAGCGCCTAAGAAGAGTTATTCAATTGTGTCTGGGACTAGCGATTCAAAAATCCTGCTTCGCTTGCGAACAAAACGAAAAAATTGTCCCCAGAAAGAGCAGCAAAAATTTGGTACCCCGCTGGTACCCTGAAAAGAAACTCAGAATTTCAGAAAACTTTGGAGTTTCTTAAGGCGTTCATTTTCTTGAAGAAAATGGCGCGAGTGACGGGACTTGAACCCGCGACCTCCGGCGTGACAGGCCGGCACTCTAACCAACTGAGCTACACCC
>CALAZI010000049.1 GCA_937895955.1 uncultured Alphaproteobacteria bacterium
TGAAAGGAGACATGGACGCCGTTGCCGGCCGTCGCATCGCGCTTGTCATAAGGAAGCATCGCCAGAAATTGCGGCGCGTCCTTGCCGTAGGCGATGAAGGCATCGTTCGCCGCAAGGCGCTTGACGCCGATGGTTTCGAGAACCGCGTCATAGAAAACGCGCGCCGCGCTGAGATCGGCGACGCCGACGGACAAATGATCGATAAAGTTCAACATGGTCGATTTCCTGTGTTGTGAGAAAGGGCGCGCGATTTCTCGCGCGCCCCGAACGGCGATCAGAGATCGCGCGAAGCGGTGTGCTGGATTTTCGTCCAGTTCTTTTCCGCCTTGGCGATCGCGCCGTCTTTGTCCTTCTGGTACATGCGGAAGATCTCTTCGTTGAGGAATACGTAGAGTTTTCCGTTGCGGACATCGGCGAATTGCGGATCGCCGTCGAACTTTTTGCCGACCGACACGCCGAAGGTGCAGAAACCGCCATAGGCCGGCGCATATTTCGCCGGATTGCGCTTGAAGGCGTTCATATTTTCCTGCGACGAGAAATAGTACGCGACGCCGTCATGAACGGCGGTGAATTTCGCCGTGCCGTCGATGCGATTGCCGATTTCGATAAAGGCGACCGGATCGACGCCGTGAAAGCCGAGCGGCGCGCCGGCGGCGGTGAGGCCCGGAACGGTATTGTATTCATCCGCCGCGATGGCGGGAACGGCGAATACGCCGGCGAGCATAAGCGCGGCGATCGAAATGGCTGTCTTCATTTGCTTATTCCTTTTTGCGTTGGCGCCGGCGTCAGGCGCCGGCGTTTTTCCATCTGTCGCGCAAAGGACGATCGATCAAGAAGCGCCGAAGAGTTGCGGATTTATTGCAATCCGTTCGGGACGCTCGGCAAAATCAGTTAAGCGTGCGGCGGTATTCGGTCGGCGGAACGCCGAAGCGGCCGGCGAAAGCGCGCGTGAACGCGGCCGGCGACTGATATCCTGCTTCCGCGGCGATTTCCTGAACGCTGATGCGCGCACCGTCGAGCATGGCGAGCGCTTTTTGCAATCGCCATTCGCTTAAGTAAGCCATTGGCGAAAGCCCCAGAAGATCGCGGAAGCGTTCGGCGAACCGACTGCGCGACATGCCCGCCTCGCGCGCAAGGCTTTCAACCGTCCATGGCGCGCTTGAGCGTTCATGAATGCATTTCAAAGCGCGCGCGATCTGCCTGTCCTCGAATGCGGCAAGAATGGCCGCGAGATCGCCATGTTGCGCGGCGCTGGCGCGAATGAGTTCGATAAACGCCGCTTCCGAAAGTTTGACCACGGCCGCTTTCGAACCTGGGCGCATTTCGAAAATGCGCTGCGTGATCAGGCGCAGGGTTTCATCGAGAATGGGCTCACGCGCGCGATCGGCGGCGCTGAAGACGAGATGGCCCGGCAAGGCGCGCAGCAGCGGATGATCGGCGCCGGTGCGAAAAGTAAAATGCCCGCATACCATCTGCGTCGATGCTTTAGGATCGCCCTCTCCGACGATGAGAACGCCGTCGCCCTTGTAACCGGCGTCGGCCAGAACGGTTTCAAGCGGCGGCGCATCGCGGCCCCACTCGTCTGACAGCTCATGCGAGCGGCCGGCGGGTATGAGTATGAGATCGCCGGGCCCGAGGATAATTTTCTCGCCCGACGCGACGCGAACGCAGCAACGCCCCTGAATGATTAGGTGAAACCGCGCGGCGCCTTTGTGTTCCGGCACGGTGACGCCCCAATTCCCTGAAAAATCAGTGCGGAAATAGAGCGCGCCCTTGAGGTTCAGCGTAGAAAGAACGTCGTCGATGAGATCCATATTTTGCAGCCCGTCCGCGAATGTATGCAGCGCGTCCCGGCAGGTGGGACTGCGCGCAAACAGCTAGCATGGATTGATCGCGGCAGGCGCCGGGCTATCGCGTTTGTGATGCGTCGTGACATAGGCGGCGTCAGTCAACGGCCGCGGTCAGCGCGCGCCGATTGTCGTCCGGTGAAGCAAGCGATCATGGCCCTGATAGCCGCCGGTAGCCATATGCAGCACCGAGCGATTGTCCCACATCAGCAATGTGCCGGGCGCCCATTTATGGCGATATTGAAAGGCGTGCTGCGTCTGCCAGCGATAGAGATCGCCGAGCAGCGTCATTCCTTCCTCCGGCGCCATATCCTCAACGCCGATGATGTAGCCGGCGCAACCGAACAGCGCCTCGCGACCGGTTTCGGGATGGGTGCGGATGAAGGGATGCGTTTGCGTCGCCAGCGCCTCATCGGAGGGGCGAATGTCCATCGCGCGGCCCTTGTCGTTTTCGCCATAGGCGCCGGCGCGCGCATAGCCTGCGCGCGCGGAATGAATGGCGCGCTTTCCCTCGATGCGCCGCCGAAGATCATCCGGCATTTTTTCAAGCGCCGCCGCCTGATCAGCGAATAAGGTGTCGCCGCCGACCGGCGGGATAGTAATGCCGTAAAGACAGGTGCCGGCCGGCGGCGT
>CALAZI010000050.1 GCA_937895955.1 uncultured Alphaproteobacteria bacterium
CGTCGTCCTGTACAACCTTGGTCTCTAGGCTCAAGGTCGCGTAGTGGCGCAGATACCCTTCCGTCCACGCGACCTCGCCCTGCGCCTCCGGCAGCGGCTTTCCCTGCTCAGCGGTCAAAAGGCCGGCGAGTTCGGCCGCATTGTCGCGTACGACATCGGCGATTTTCGAAACGATCGCCTGACGTTTCTCAATCGGCGTCTTCGCCCAGGCCGGAAACGCCGCCTTCGCCGCGGCGATCGCGGCTTCCGCCTGTTTTTGCGAGGCGCGTTCAACTGACGCAAACACCTCTTCCGTCGCCGGATTGACCACTTTCAACTTGGCGTCGCCGTCGACCAGCTTGCCGCCGATCAGCATCGGATAATCGCTCATGACTTTCTCCTCACCTTTTTCCTAACTGACGCGCTGCTTCGGCGGCGATATTTCCGCCGCCATGGCGTCACGCATGACGAATTTTTGAACTTTGCCCGTAACCGTCATCGGAAAATCATCGACGAACCGGACATAACGCGGGATCTTGTAATGCGCGATCTGTCCTTTGCAGAACGCGCGGATTTCCTCCTCGACAACCGCCTCGCCGACGCGCAACCTGATCCACGCGCAGACTTCCTCGCCGTATTTTTCGTCCGGCACGCCGAAAACCTGAACGTCCTGCACGGCGGGATGCCGGTACAAAAACTCCTCAATCTCGCGAGGATAGACGTTTTCGCCGCCACGAATAATCATATCCTTGACGCGGCCGGTGATGCGGCAATAGCCGTCCTCATCCATGACGGCGAGATCGCCGGTGCGCATCCATCCGCCCTCGTCTATCGCTTCCTCGGTTTTCCCGGGATCGCCCCAATAGCCGCGCATCACGGAATAACCGCGCGTCAGCAATTCGCCCTGAACGCCGCGCTCGACGGTCTTGCCGTCGACGTCGATTATCTTCACCTCGACATAGGGATGAATTGAGCCGACCGTCGTCACGCGCTTTTCAAGATCGTCATCGGGCATCGACTGAAAACTGACAGGGCTCGTTTCCGTCATCCCGTAACAGATCGTCACATCCTTCATATGCATATCGGAAATGACGCGCCGCATGATCGGCTCGGGGCACGGCGCGCCGGCCATCACGCCAGTTCTCAGGCTTGAGAGGTCGCGCCCTTTGAAAGTCGGATGATCAAGTTCCGCGATGAACATCGTCGGCACCCCGTAAAGCGCCGTGCAACGCTCCCGCTCAACGGCGTCAAGAACGCTTTCAGGATCGAACGCTTCATCCGGGAACACCATCGCTGCGCCGTGGGTCACGCAGCCGAGAACGCCCATCACCATGCCGAAGCAATGATAGAGGGGCACGGGAATGCACAGTCTGTCTTCTTCGGTGAATTGCTGGCGCGCAGCGACGAAACGGCCGTTATTGACGATGTTGTGATGGGTGAGCGTCGCGCCTTTCGGGAAGCCCGTCGTGCCGCTGGTGAACTGGATGTTGATCGGATCGTCCGGCGAGAGACCCGCGCCGATCTCGCGGACGCGCGCGCGCAGATCGTCTGTCGCCAGAGCGCTCACCGCTTTGAACAGCTTGAATCCCTCTATCGGCTCGTTGGCGATCACGATCGCCTCCTCAAGGTGCGGCAGTTTCTCCGCGCCGAGAGACCTTACCATGCCGACATAGTCGCTCGTCTTGAACGATTTGGCGAGAATGAGCGCCCGCGCCCCGACCTTGTTCAGGACATATTCAAGTTCCGCCGTGCGATAGGCGGGATTGATGTTGACGAGGATCAGCCCGAGCCGGGCGGTCGCAAATTGGGCGATCACCCATTCGGCGTTATTCGGCGACCAGATGCCGATGCGATCGCCGCGGCTCAGCCCCAAGGCAAGCAAGCCCGCGGCGAAATCGTCAACCGCGGCTGAAAATCCGGCGTAACTGAGGCGAATATTCTGATGACGGACAATGAGCGCAGGCCGCTCGGCGAATCGTTCAGCCGCCGCGTCGAGCGCTCCTCCGATCGTCTGATATATCAGCGGCGCGTCAGAAACGCCGCAGACATAACTTTCCGCCATCAATCCCACTTCCACGCTGTCGCGGGCGGCGCAAAGGCCGCCCGCATTCATTCCGAGCGCAACGTCGGTTTAGAACGTCACGTTCATATTGACGCCCCACATCCGCGGACGTCCGTAATATTGCTCGACGAGGCCGAAGAGGCCGCCATTCGTGAGGTTGCCCGAAAGGTCAAACGTCTGAACGATGTATTCCCGATCGAACATGTTCTGGACGAAGCCGCGAACGCTGAAATTCTCGTTCGGAGCGATCCATGTGACCGAGGCGTTGCCGATAAAGTACGCGCCTTGCCGCGAAGCGCGGAAATTCGTCAGCGCAAAGAAATGCTCGGAACGGTATTGGCCGTCCGTCTGCAAGGCGATGCTGCCTGCGTCGCCGATCCCGAACTCATAACGCAGAAGCGCGTTCAGGTTCCATTTCGGCGTTTGCACCGGGCGTTGCGTGCCGCCGGGAATGATCGCCGACAGGGTGATCGGCGTCGGATTCATCGGGTCAGTGATGTTGTCGATGACCGTCGCATCCTGCGTCACGCCCGGGATGTTCGTCACTTCAGCGTCCGTGAAGCCGAGCCCGAAATGGTAATCAAGGCCTTTCGCCGCCGCCCCCTGGAATTCAACCTCAAAGCCCTTGTTTTTGCAGTCGGCATTGAGGGTGAAGGTGTCGAGCCCCAGGATCGAGAACGCCTGGCAGTTCTTGTAGTCATAATAATAGCCGGAGGCGTTCAGACGCGCGCGGCCGAGATCGAACTTAACGCCGACTTCGTAGGCGTCGAGCTTTTCGGGATCATATGTCATGAATTCCCGCGAAATGAAGATCGGCGACGGCAGAAGCGGCGCGTTATAACCGCCGCTTTTCACGCCGCGGTTCCAGCTCGCATAGGCGAGAACGCCGTCGGAGGGCGTCCAGTTCAACTGGGCGCGCGCCGCCAAATTCGTGTCTTTCCTGCTGTCGATGAACGTCGGGAAAGCGGGACCGATATCGACAATGCGCGGATCAAGCCCGCTTGAGATGTCTTCGGGGAAGAGCGACGCGAAGTCGTCATAAGCGTAGTCTTTTTTCTCGCTGATATAGCGAACGCCGCCGATCAACGTGAACTGGTCGCTCAGCGCATAATCAAACTGGCCGAACAGGGACCATGATTTCGTATCGAGCGAGTACGGGTTGCGAACGCCGTTAAAGCCCGCCACGTCGACCGGCCCGAAGAGCGCGGCGAAGAGATCCGTCGCCTTGCCGCCGTTTGAATCGTTGATATCGATATCGAGGTAATAGAAACCAAGGACCCACTTCAATTTTTCCGCCTCGCCGGCGAGCCGCAGTTCCTGCGAGAACTGATCGGCGTCGGTCGTCAGGAAAAAGTTGAAATAATTCGCCGGCGAAGCGTCCGAATCTTCCATGTAGTCGCGCTCGACCGATTGAAAGTCCGTGATGCTGGTCAATTCGCCGACGCCGACATTCCAGTCGATGCGTCCGGAATAGCCTTTTGTTTTTGTCTTGTTTTGGCCGGTGAAATCATAATCGCCGGCGTAGACGTCGCCGTCGAGATCGACATAGCCGCCGATATCGTCATTGGGAACGCCCGGCGTATAATCCCCGGTCGGCAAAATCGCCGAAGCGTATTCAAAGAAGCCGGTGCGGATATTCTGATAGCCGTAGCGCGCATTCAACAAGACATCGAAATCGTCATTGGGCTGAAAACGCAGCTGGATGCGACCCGCCGATTCGTTCGCATTGTTGAGATCGCGGTCCGGCGACAACCTGTTCGTCACATAACCGTCGCCCTGATGCGTCGCGAGCGAAACGCGCGCAGACAGGGAATCGGTCAGGGGAACATTGACCGCGCCTTGCGCTTTCCAGCGTTGAAAGCTGCCATAGGTGATGTTGCCGTAGCCGTTAAACCCGTCCGCTGTCGGCTTGACTGTCAGATAATGAACCAGACCGCCGGTGGCGTTGCGGCCGAACAGCGTTCCTTGCGGCCCGCGAAGTATTTCGACGCGATCAACGTCGAACAGCAGGAAACCTGCGCCCGACATTTGCGAGATATAGGTTTCGTCAACATAGATCGCGACCGGACTTTCGACGTTCGAGGTGAAATCGTTATTGGCGACGCCGCGAATCCCGACGGCGTAGTTGGCTTCGCCGTTCGGCTGCAGCGTTGCGACGCCCGCCGCGAGTGCCGTCACTTCCTGCGCGTTCGTGTAGCCGAGCGATTCCATCTGCTCGCCCGACAACGTCGTGATCGAGATGCCGACATCCTGGGCGCTTTCTTCGCGTTTCTGCGCGGTGACGACGACCTCATCGTCGAAAACGCCTTGCGCCGCCGCCCCTTGCGCCGCCGTCAATCCGATTGTCGCCGCCGCTCCAAAGAGCGCCGTCTTGCCTTTCCAGTTCATCGCCATAGTTCCCTCCCTAGATTTTACTATTCGTCAATTGCCGCCGCCGGACGCCTTGCCGCCGGCGAATTTCCCCCGCAACGTTTCGCGCATGACGGCGGCCTCGCTGACGAGAGGCTGCGCGCGACCCGAAGCAACTTCGCCCGCCGTGAACGGAGTGAAATCCGCCGGCAGGTGCTCTTTGTCGAAAGTTTCAAGCGTCCAGTTCAACAACTCGGCGAGCTGCTCATCGGACATTCCAGCGTTTGCGACGCCCGGCACGCGAATCAGATATTCGCGTCCGTCCTCGACCGTGAGAAATCGCGCCACTTCACCGGCCATGCTCGGCGCGCCGTTCGCGCTGCCTGTCGCGTCCGCCTGATGACAGCCCTGACAGCTCAACATCCAGTTCATTTTCGCGCGCTGAACATTTGCGACGCCGGGGATTTCCTCGGCCGCGGCGGCCGTTGAAAGAAGGAGGAGAACGCCCACGATTCTCACTTTTCCGATCCGCCCCTTGAAACGTTTTCGGGCATCGCCTCTTCGCCGACAGCTTCCATCGCCGCCGTCCGGATCGCATGAACGCTGTTCGGCGTCGCGCCCTTGTAACGCGAGCGAATTTCAGCGACTTCTTCGGCCGTAAATTTGTCGGCCGGCGCATCGATCGCCGCGCTCGACGCCGGCATCGCGGCGGCGTAGTTCAAGATTGCGGCGACATCGGCGTCGCCGAGACCGGACTGCGCCGGCATGAAGCCGCGGATCTTGGCGCCGTCGATGTCGATTTCACCCATGACGCCCGCCGTGACGGCCATGACGAGATAATCGCGACCCGGCGCATGTTGCGCGACGGCGTTGACGTGACCGGCGAGCGCCGGAAAAGCGCCCGGCACGCCCGCGCCGTTCGGCAAATGACAGGCCGCGCAACGCTGGTAGAGCTTTGCGCCATCCGGCGACGTCTCCGCCGCCGCGCCGAAAAACGGCGCTGCTGACAAGACCGCAGCAATGGCGGCGAGATTGCGCATCAACCCCGCCCTTCTTCCTTCAAGGCGACGCCGATGATGACGGCGGTTGAACAGGTGTAAGCCGCCGTCGACGTGCCGAGACACCAATTGATGTCGTTATTAAGCTGCGGGCGCGTCATGGGGCGCTCGCCTTCATTGCGATTGCAGAGGCATCGGCCGCATGCCGGCTTTCCGCAGCAATCATTATACGAAATGATGTAATTGACGCCGTCAGCCGGGTTCGCGCAGGTGCCGATCCAGGTTATCGGCGACATTTCGGTGCCGGGCGGGCAGGCGCTCGCCGTACCGCCGCAGCAACTGCATAAAAATCCGTCGATACCGCAATAACGCCAGTAATCGCAGCTCGCCGGATCGCCCGGATCCATCGGATCGCCGGTCGATTGCGGCGTAACGCCGTCATAACCCGACCCGCCCGGCGGGCTTGATGCGCGCGCCACCGGAAGGGCCGGAAACATCGCGCCGCCGGTGATAAGGCCGCCGATCGTCGCCAGAACGCCGCGCCTTGAGTTCCTTCGCGCAAGGCCGCGCGCCAATCCCTCGCCCAGTTTGTCGATTTCTTTCATGCGCCGACCCTTTGCTGGTGTTCATGAACGGCGCCTGCTCGCCGCGCCGCGAATTCCTGAAGCGAGGCGACGCCGCGCTCTTTCGCTTCAAAGAGGCTTTCAAGATGCTCCCGGCTGTTCACCAGGCCCATGCCGGCGATCTTCGCGTCCCCGTCAACGAGAACAGCATAGGGGAGCTTGCTGACGCCGAATGAACGACCCAGAATTTCCGAAAGCACATACGGGTAAGCGTCGAGTTTTTCGCGCTGCTGAAACGCGCGATGCGTTTCAGCGTCGCCGCCGTCGCTCGCCAGCACGACGTCAAGCCAGTCGCCTTCCGCACGCGCGATGGAACCGACAATCGGCAGAAGCGTCTTGCAGACCGGACAGTCGGGAGACAGGAAGAAGAAAAGGCGGCTCTTTCCTGTCGCATCGACATCAATCTTGCGGCTGTCCAGCGCGACCAGCGACAGTTCCGGCGCCTTGTCGCCGATTTTCAAACGCTGATTGACGGCGAGCGCGCCGGCGGGCGCAATGCGCTCGTGCAGAACGCCGATCTGACGCGCAAGGGCGAAACAGACGACGGCGAGCGCCAGCACGAGCGCGCCGAGAATGAATTGCGAAATGACCAGCGCGCCAATCATCAGCGATATCCTGCAGCCACGAATTTCGACCAGTTGGCCCGCAGCGCTTCGGCGGTGAGGTAAACGAGCCCGCCGCCGACTACAAAAACGCCGATGGTGAGAACGTCAAAAGCGCCCAATTCGCGCGTCCCGGCCGGCGCGGCGACAAATAACGCGGCGGCGACAAGCGCAAGATTGCGCAAGACGAGCGACCAGGTAAGGCGATCGCCGCCGGCGCCGAAGCTGCAACCGCAATCGATCTCCCTTCGTCCGCGTAACAGGTTGATCGCCATCGCCGCGCCGTAAAGGGAGAAAAGAACCGCAGCGAGCGTCGCCGCCTCGGCGCGCAAGGCGGGAACCAGAAGACACAAGGCGATCATTGCTTCAGCGAAGAGGATGACCGGCGCGATGAGCGGAACCGCCCCGCGCGGCGCAAGCCGATAGTTTTCAATCACGCCGGCGAATTCGCGGAACGTCTTCGCCTTGTGCGCCGCCGAGGCCGCGAGCAAGACCGCAAGAAATAGACCTAAAGCCGCAGACACCGCCGGATCGATCAGCAAGGAACGCCTCCTATTGGCCGCCGACAATGGCGAAAGGCGACATGACGATCTGCCCGCCGATCCGGCGAACGAACTCGCCGGAATTCGCCTTGAAGACGTCAAGCGACATATCAAGATTGA
>CALAZI010000051.1 GCA_937895955.1 uncultured Alphaproteobacteria bacterium
AAATCATGGCCAATCCTGACGGCGCGCTTTTCATCGAGCGGCTCGGTGTGGGGCGTGAGCGTCAAAACGCATTGATGCAGGCGGGCGATGTCGAGCGCATTATCCGCCTCGTCGCCAGCCATATCGGCGAGATTTGCGACCGCGACCACCCGATCGTTTCCGCCGAACTCCCCGGAAGCGGCGAACGATTTGAGGGCGTGTTGCCGCCGGTCTCCGTCGCGCCGGCCTTTTCGATCCGGAAGCCCGCAAGGCGCGCGATGAGCCTTGCCGACTGGGTCGCATCAGGGGCGATGACGCGCGGGCAGGCGCTGATCCTGCAATCAGCGCTCGCGCGCCGCGAGAACATTTTGATTTCGGGCGGCACGTCGACGGGCAAGACGACGCTCGCGAATTCCTTGCTCGCCGAAATCGGAAGGGAAGCCGAGCGGATCCTCATCCTCGAGGACACGCGCGAGCTTTATTGCGACGCGGAAGATGTCGTCGCCTTGCGGACCGCGCCCGGCGTCAGCCTCGAGACGCTCGTCCGGTCGACGATGCGGCTTCGCCCCGACCGCATCATCATCGGCGAGGTGCGGGGCGGCGAGGCGCTCGATCTTTTGAAGGCCTGGAACACCGGCCATCCGGGCGGCATCGCGACCGTTCATGCGAACTCGGCCGAGGCGGCGCTTTCACGGCTTGAGCAACTGACGGCGGAGCGCGCGCATGAAATCCCCCGCGCGCTCATCGGCGAGGCGGTCAATCTCATCATCCATATCGGCCGGCGCGGGGACCATCGGCGCGTCGAGCACATTCTCCGCGTCAAGGGCCATGACCCCCTCCATGGCTATGCCCTCGCGCCGGCCGATCCCCAGCAATTCTCAATCGTCAGCGAAGGAGCGACTTTATGACTGCAACAAGATGTTCAATCCGGCTTGGCTCAGCGCTCGTCGCCGCCAGTCTCGCGCTTGTGGCGGAGGCGCACGCCGCCGGCTCCGGGATGCCCTGGGAAGCGCCGCTCGCGTCGATCCTCGCCTCGATCGAGGGGCCGGTCGCGCGCATCGTCGCCGTCATCATTATCATCATCACCGGCCTGTCGCTCGCCTTCGGCGACACCTCGGGCGGCTTCCGGCGCCTCATTCAGATCGTCTTCGGGCTTTCGATCGCTTTCGCGGCGACGAGCTTCTTCCTCGCCTTCTTCTCCTTCGGCGGCGGCGCGCTGATCTGAAGGAGAGATGAGATGTCAGAGGGATATTCCGTACCCGTTCATCGCAGCCTGACCGAGCCCATGATGATGGCCGGCGCGCCAAGGGGCGTCGCGATTTTGAACGGCACCATCGCCGCGGCGGTCGGCCTCGGGCTGCAGATGTGGGTCGCGGGGATCCTTCTCTGGGTCATCGGCCAGGCGGCCGCCGTCTACGCCGCGAAAAAAGACCCCGCCTTCATCGAGGTCGGCCTTCGGCATTTGAAGCACAAAGGCTATCTCTCATGCTGAACTTGACCGAATACCAGACGCGCCCGAAACGCCTCGCCGATTATTTGCCGTGGGCGATGCTGGCGGCGCCCGGCATCGTCCTCAACAAGGACGGGAGCTTCCAGCGGACGATCCGCTATCGCGGGCCGGATCTCGAAAGCGCGAGCCAAGGCGAACTCCTTTCTTTCACGGCGCGCGTCAACAATGTCCTGAAACGCTTCGCCTCCGGCTGGGCGCTGTTCTTTGAAGCGGCGCGAGAGCATGCGAATGACTATCCGGCATCGACTTTCATGGATCCCGTCGCCTGGCTCGTCGATGAAGAACGGCGCGCCGCGTTCGAGACCGGCGGCGCGCATTTCGAGAGCGCCTGTTACCTGACCTTCGCCTGGGCGCCGCCGACCGATCGGACCAGGAAAGGCGAGGCAGTGTTCCTCACCCGCGATGGGGCTGAGAAACCCACTTCGGCGCACGACCATCTCGCGCACTTCATCCGCGAGACCGATCGCGCCATCGATCTCCTCGCCATGCTCCTGCCCGAATGCGAGAGGCTCGACGATGCCGGGACGCTCACCTATTTGCATGGTTCGATCTCGACCAGGCGCCATGAAGTCGCCGCGCCGGAAACGCCGATCTTTCTCGACGCGCTCCTCGCCGATTGCGGGCTCACCGGCGGCATTGAGCCGATGCTGGGCGACGAACATCTCCGTATCGTCTCGGTGCTCGGCTTCCCGCCAGCGTCGGAACCGGGGTTTCTGGACGCGCTCAATCGCTTAGGGTTCGCCTATCGCTGGACGACGCGGTTCATCGCCCTCGACAAGGCGGCGGCTGCCAAAGAAATCTCGAAATATCGCCGGCAATGGTTCGCCAAGCGCAAATCGATCGCGGCGATCGTCAAGGAGACGCTGTTCAATGAGGAAAGCGTCCTTCTCGACGCGGACGCCGACAACAAGGCGGCGGACGCCGACGCCGCGCTGCAGGAATTAGGGGCGGATGACGTCGCCTTCGGGTATTTCACCTGCAGCATCGTCGTCTCGGATGTCGACGCGACTGCCGCCGCCGCCAAGGCGAAAGAGATCGAACGCGTCCTGAATGGCCGCGGCTTTGTCGCGATCCGCGAAAGCGTCAATGCAGTCGACGCCTGGCTCGGGTCTTTGCCCGGTCATCTTTACGCCAATACCCGCACGCCTCTTATTCACACGTTAAACCTTGCGCACCTCGCGCCCTTGTCGGCGGTCTGGGCGGGGGAGGCGTGGAACGCGCATCTTGATGCGCCGCCGCTCATTCAGGCGACGACCAACGAGACGACGCCATTTCGCCTGTCGACACATGTCGGCGATGTCGGTCATCAGATGATCGTCGGGCCGACCGGGTCGGGGAAGTCCGTCCTTCTCGCTTTGATGGCGCTGCAGTTCCGCCGTTATGAAGGCGCGCAAATCTTCGCCTTCGACAAGGGGCGGTCGATGCGCGCCGCAATCCTCGCGCTCAGCGGCGCCTTCCATGATTTGGCGAGCGACGACGCGCTCGCCTTCCAGCCCTTGCGCGATATCGACAGCGACTCCGGCAGGGCGCGGGCGCAGCACTGGCTTTTGGGCGTCTTGGCGCAGGAGGGCGTCGCGCTCGACCCCGCTATCAGGGACGCCGTCTGGTCGGCGTTAGGGAGTCTCGCAGCCGCGCCAGCTAAAGAGCGAACGCTCACCGGCCTAACGCTGCTGTTGCAGCGCTCTGATCTCCGCGATGCGCTGAAGCCTTTCACCCTTGACGGCGCGCATGGCGGCCTCTTCGACGCTGAAGAAGAAGCGCTCGAATTGCGCGATATCGTCGGCTTCGAAATGGAATCGCTGATGCGCCGGCCGTCGGCGGTCGCGCCGGCGCTCAGTCATTTGTTCGACCGGCTTGATGCGCGGTTCGACGGCCGGCCGACTTTGCTACTCATCGACGAAGCCTGGGTCTTTCTCGATCATCCGCTCTTCGCCGAGCGCCTCCGCGACTGGCTGAAGACACTCAGGAAGAAGAATGTCTCGGTCGTCTTCGCGACGCAGAGCCTCGCTGATATCGAAGCGTCGAAGATCGCGCCCGCTATCATCGAAAGCTGCCCGTCGCGGATCTTCCTCGCCAATGCGCGGGCGAGGGAGGCGGGCATCCGCTCGGCCTATGAAGCCTTCGGATTGAACGAGCGACAGATTGAGATCGTCGCGACGGCGACGCCGAAGCGTCACTATTATTACCAGTCCTCGATCGGCAATCGCCTGTTCGAGCTCGGGCTTGGTCCCGTCGCGCTCGCGCTTTGCGGCGCGTCGGATCCTGACACACAAAAACTCATCGACCGGATCGTGACGGAAAATGACGGCGAATTCGCCGCCGAATTCCTGCGCGCCAAAGGCCTTGCCTGGGCCGCCGATCTCATCGCCGAACCTCACATCAATGAAAGGAGCCTTCCATGCGCCGCCGAATGAAATCCAGCCTTCTCGCTTCTGTCGCCAGCGTCATGCTCGGCATTGGATTCACCGGGACCGCCAATGCGCAGTTCTTTGGCGGCATTGTCTATGACCCGACCAATTACGCGCAGAACCTCCTCACCGCGACGCGCACGCTCACCATGATCAACAACCAGGTGAAGCAACTGACCAATGAAGCGCAAATGCTCCTCAATGAAGCGAGGGAGCTGACGAACTTGCCCTATTCGGCGCGCGTTCAACTGAACCAGCGCCTCTTGCAAATTGAAACGCTGATCAAAACGGCGAACGGCCTTGCCTATGACGTCGCCTCGATCGACGCGTCCTTCAAGGCGCTCTTCCCGGAGGATTATTCGTCATTCACCAATGCAGCCATGGCGTCGGACGCGCGGCGGCACTGGGAAGAAGCCTCGCGCGCCTTTCATGACGCCATGATCATGCAGGCGAAGATCGCCGAGACCATTTCCGCTGATTTGGGCGATCTCGACGCGATCGTCGCCAAGAGCGAGACCGCGGTCGGCAACCTGCAGGTCGAACAGGCGGGCAACCAGCTCCTCGCCATGCAGGTGAAACAGGCGATGCAGGCGGCGGAGCTTTTCGCGGTCGCCTCGCGCGCCGACGCCGTTGATCGCGCGCGCCAATTACAGACCGAGGAGCGCGCGCGCATCGCCAACGCCCGCTTTATCGGCGACGGGATCATGTACCCATGAGAATTTGCAGCGAACC
>CALAZI010000052.1 GCA_937895955.1 uncultured Alphaproteobacteria bacterium
GGAAAAAAGGCGGCCTCTGCGGGGTAGTGGCAATTCCCGATCCGGGCGCCTATGTTCCGCCCGCCATGACGGACCTTTTGGATATCGCGCGCCTTGACGCGCCCCGGATCGACCTCGGCCTGCCGGCCGGGGCGCGGGTCGTCGTCGCCATGTCGGGCGGCGTCGATTCATCGGTCACGGCGGCGCTGGTCAGGCATGCCGGCTATGACGCCGTCGGCGTGACGCTTCAACTCTACGATCACGGCGTCGCCATCCAGAAAAAAGGCGCCTGCTGCGCCGGACAGGACATCCAGGACGCGCGCAATGTCGCCGAACGGCTCGGCATCCCGCATTACGTCCTCGACTATGAAGATCGCTTTTCGGAAAGCGTGATGGAGGATTTCGCCGACACCTATCTCGCCGGCGCGACGCCGATCCCCTGCGTCCGGTGCAATGAGCGGGTGAAATTTCGCGACCTCATGGATGTCGCGCGCGATCTCGGCGGCGCGGCGATGGCGACGGGCCATTACATTCGCCGCGTCGAAGGCGCGCAAGGAGCGGAATTGCGCCGCGCGCACGACGCGAGCCGCGATCAGAGCTATTTCCTCTTTTCAACGACGCGCGCGCAGCTCGACTATCTGCGTTTTCCTTTGGGCGATCTGCCGAAAGATGAAGTGCGCCGCATCGCCGGCGATTTCGGTCTCGTCGTCGCCGACAAGCCGGACAGTCAGGACATCTGCTTCGTGCCGGAGGGGAAATACGCTTCGGTCGTCGAACGCCTGCGCCCCGGCTCGACCGAACCCGGCGAGATCGTTCATGTCGACGGAACGCTGATGGGGACGCATCCGGGCGTCATCCATTACACGGTCGGTCAGCGCCGGGGTCTCGGCGTCGCGACGGGCGAGCCGTTGTTCGTCGTCCGACTCGATGCGTCGAAGCGGCAAGTCATCGTTGGTCCTCGGGAGGCGTTGCTCGTCAAGCGCATCCGCCTCAAAGAGATCTCGTGGATCGGCGACGGGCCGCTCGAAGCGGCTGCGCGCGCGGGCGTTGAAATCGCCGTCAAGGTGCGCTCGACCCGCCCGCCGAAGCCGGCGCGTCTTCGATGGGACGGCGCGCTCGCCGTCGATCTCGACGAGGCGGAAGAGGGCGTCGCACCAGGTCAGGCTTGCGTTTTCTACTCATCCGATAGAGAGCATGACCGCGTGCTCGGCGGTGGGTGGATCGCCTCGACCGAATCCGTTTCATAGAGCGCGTTGCCAACCAAGCCGGCTCTGAAAACCGTCGGCGTAAAGAGGGGCCGGAAGGACGAATGGCGAAGAAACAGTATGATTGTCTGAAATGCGTCGGCTATTGTTGCACCTATACGCATATTCCCGTGACGAAGCGTGACGTGAAACGCCTCGCCAAATATCACGATCTTTCCGAAAAGCAGGCGGAGAAGAAATTCACGAAAAAGGGCGACAAGGAAAACCCGCGCGTCCTCAAGCATGAAGACGACAAGCATTTCGGGACGGCCTGCATGTTTCTCGATCAGAAGAAGCGCGTCTGCACGATCTATGAGGGCCGTCCGCAGATCTGCCGCGATTTCCCGACCCAGTCCCGCTGCGGCTATTACGAATTCCTGAAATTCGAGCGTGAGGTCCAGGACGATCCGAAATGGGTCGCAACGACGGACTGACGTCTTATGGCCGAGCGCGTCGACGTTGTGGTCATCGGCGCCGGCGTCATCGGCCTCGCCATTGCGCGCGCGCTGGCGCTCGCCGGGCGCGAGGTCATCGTCCTTGAGCGAAACGACGCCTTCGGCGCGGAAACATCGGCGCGCAATTCGGAAGTCATTCACGCCGGCATTTATTATCGCCCCGGCGGACTTCGCGCGCGTTTGTGCGTTGACGGCAAGAAGAAGCTCTACGCCTATTGCGCTGAACGCAACGTCAATCATTTGAATTGCGAAAAGCTGATCGTCGCGACGAATGATGCGGAGTGTGCGAAACTCGCCGCGGTCAAGGCGAACGCTGAAGCGAACCGCGTTGACGATCTGACGGAAATTTCGGGCGAGGAAGCGGCGCGGCTCGAACCGGGCCTTAAATGCGTCGCGGCGCTAAGGTCGCCCTCGACCGGCATTGTCGACAGCCACGGATTGATGCTTTCAATGCTCGGCGATCTTGAGAACGCCGGCGGCGTTCTTTCGCTTTTGTCGCCGGTCGTCGGCGGGCGCGTCGTCGAGGGCGGCGTAGAAATCGATGTCGGCGGCGACGGCGCGATGACGCTCACAGCCGCGCTCGTCGTCAACTCGGCGGGGCTCTGGGCCGACAAAGTCGCGCGCTCGATCGCCGGGCTCGACCGGAAGTTCATTCCGGCGCTGCGTCCGGCGAAGGGGCAATATTTCACCTATTCGGGGAAGGCGCCGTTCTCGCGCCTCATCTATCCGCTGCACGCGCCGGACAGTCAGGGCGTTCATTACACGCGCGATTTGGGCGGTCAGGCGCGATTGGGTCCCGACATTCGCTGGGACGCGCCTTTGGGCGATTATTCGGTCGACGAGACGCGGCTCGCCGCTTTCGTGCGCGATGTTTCAAAATTCTGGCCGGATCTCGACACCGCGCGCCTCAATCCCGGTTACGCCGGCCAGCGGCCCAAGGCGACCGGGCCAGGCGAGGAGGGGGATTTCAGGATTTTCGGGCCCGAAATGCATGGAACGGCCGGCTATATCGGCCTTTACGCCATGGAATCGCCGGGCCTCACCTCGTGCCTCGCGATCGGCGATCATGTCGCTGCGATGGCGGCGGCTTGAGCCGTTTTCCGAACCTTGCGAGGCGCGGGCGACGCCGTTATAGACCCGGCCTCCAGCCCTATGGCGGGGTAGCTCAGTTGGTGAGAGCGCAGGATTCATAACCCTGAGGTCGGCGGTTCAATTCCGCCCCCCGCTACCAGTTATTCTGCAATCTGACGGCTATGGAGCATAGTCACGATTATTCATGGATGCTCTACGGCATCCCCCCAACGAAGCCGCTTGTGTCGTCATTGCGGACAAGCGAGAGCCGGGCGCCGCTGTGGCCGCAATGAGGGCGCCGGCATTTCAGTTCTCGGGCGACCTCGGCCAGCGTCACGTCGCGATGATCGACTTTCAGGAGAAGCTGCACCGGGCTTTGCAGCCATGTGTGCAGGCACTTCATGCAGGTCGCCTCTATGGCCTGACTATCGTCGAGGTCGCGCAGATGCATTTCGTCCAGCCAACTCACCAGAAGTCCTCCGCGGAAGGAATGCGCGTGTAGGAGATTTTCCCGCCGGCGTAGCCGCCCGGCGGCGGCGTCCATGGGCCGACCGAGAGAACGCGCTTCCCGAATTTCCGGTTGAGCGTGTCGATCGAGAAGGTGATGCGCTCCCAGCGCTGGCGTTCAGCGTCGTCATTCAGGAACATGTCGAGCTGGCGACCGTCTGCCGGCGTAAGGTCAAGCAGCGTGACGCCGACGCGAACAATCTCATGACGCATGGGAAGCTCACGGCGCGCCTGCTCCCATAGAACGCCAAGCGTCGTCAGCACGGCGTTGTCGTCGTTGACGCAAGGCATATCGCGTTGCCCGAACCATCCGCCGACGCGCAGGTCCAGCCAGAGCCAGATTCTGTTTGAATAGAACCCGTCGCGGCGCATCCGTCGCGCCGCCTTCGCCAACAAAAGCCGAGCGATGCCGCGCGCCTTGTCTATCGTGCGAAGTTCCGGCGGCAGCACGCGACCGTGACCATACATGCCGCGGCCCGTCGGTTGCGCCTGCACGTCATAGCCATGCAGACCGTACCACATGCGCTCGCCGTTCACATTGCCCCAGAGCGCGCGCATGTGTTTCGGCTGGACGGCGAGCAGCCCTTCCATGTCCCAGACGCCGGCGCGGTTGAGGCGCTTTTCCATCCGCGCGCCGACGCCCGGAATATCGGAGATCGGCAACGGCAACAGAGGCGCCGGCATATCCTCGGGTCGCCAGATCGTGACGCCGTTCGGCTTGTCCATCTTGCAGGCGATTTTTGCGAGCAGGCGGTTGGCGGCGAACCCAATCGAACAGGTGATATGCGGGCCGACATTTGCAGCGATCCGTTTTTTCAGACGATGCGCCAGCGCATGAGGGTCGGCGATGTCGCGCGCGCCGAGCCGGCAGGTCAGCTCGTCAATCGACTTCACCGTATCGATCGGAATTTCGCACGAGATTTCATTCAGCAGGGTGTTATGCGCACGGCGGAAGAGATCAGGGCGCTGCGTCACCAGCACCAAGTCGGGGCAAAGCTTGATCGCCTCCGGCACCGCCATGACATTCGGCACGCCGCGCGCCTTCGCCTCTTTCGAACAGGCGATAACGACGGTGAAACGCGCCTTGTCGGTCTCGAAGGGAATGACGCCGACCGGCCGGCCGCGCAGCGCCGGCATCGCCTGCTGCATGACAGACGCGAAAAAGCCGTCAAAGTCGAGATACAGGCGCTCGATGGTCTCTGGCTTACGCAACGTCCGGCCCCTTTTCAGAGACCGCCAGCAATCCTCTTCACCGCCCGATGAGCCCCTATCCAACACCTTCGGGCCGGCCGCCGTCAATCGCTTGTTTTCCCGTCGCGGGGTCGGTCATTATGGCACCATGTGCAATCGCTATGCGAACCGTGGCTCTGTCGCCGAAATCCGCCGCCTGGCCGGGTTGATGGATTACGACCTCGCGACAACACCGGCGACCGACAACCTAGCGCCGCAGGAGAATATCTACCCTGACCAGGACGCGGCGGTCCTTCGACATAGAGACGGCAGGCTTGAGCTCGCGATGCTTCGCTGGGGTTTCCCGCCTATACCGGGCCAGACCGCGCCGATAACGAACATCCGCAATCTGCAAAGCCGATGGTGGTCCGACGTAAACCATGAATGGATTACGGAAGCGCGCTATCGCTGCCTTGTTCCGTTCACCGCCTTCGCGGAGCCTGTGCGCGACTCGACGTGGTTCGCCGTCACGGATTGCGAGGTGGCATTCTTCGCCGGCGTGTGGCGGCCGTGGCGCGGGCAACGACTTGCTGAACAACCGGGAAAAAAGCGACGCGCGAAAGAGGAGCGAGATTGGAAGCTGTTCGCGTTCCTGACAACGGATGCGAACGATATCGTTCGACCGATCCATGAAAAAGCGATGCCCGTCATTCTGACGGAGCCGGCGGAATGTCGCGAATGGCTTGCCGGGGGTGCCGAGAGCTTACGACTTCAGAGACAATACGATCCGACAACTATGCGCATCATCTCCAAAAGCGGATAAGACTCAAAGGCTTTGCAATCTACGTCTAATCTATTGATTCAACTATCGCGAAGGAGATGCGTTTAACAGCTAGACAATTGATATTCTGAGAGTTCCGCCATGCTCATAACCCTGAGGTCGGCGGTTCAATTCTGGGGCGCGCTACCAGTTCCCGCTTTGCCGCCTGTCTCCTGCCAGCGTCCGCTTTCCTTCAGCGCGTCGGCGACTTCCTTCGGCATGTAGTTTTCATCGTGCTTGGCGAGGACTGTGTCGGCGTTGAGATGATCGCCATCCGGCGTGAACCTTCCCTGCACGATGACGCCCTGTCCTTCGCGGAAAAGGTCGGGAAGAAGGCCGACATAGGCGACATTGATGCGCGTGTCGCCGTCGGTGACGGCGAAGGCGACATGCGGCTTCCCGTCTTCCTCGGTCTCGCCATAGGCAAGGCTGCCTGTTTCGACGAGGCCGCCCAAACGGATCGCCGTTGTTGGTTTCTCCTCAAGCGCCGCGAGATCGCTCGGCAGATAGAAATAGGTGATCGAGCCTTTGAGCGCGTTGAGCGTCAATGCGACGGCGCCGGCGGCGAAGATGAAAATGCCGGCGGCGAGGTAAAAACGTCTCGTTTTCTTCTTCATGACTCCACCAGACTCGCTGCGGTTTTCTTTTCGCCGCTGTCGATCCGCGCAAGGCGGCGCGCCATCAGTTCATTGCGCATCGACTGCAACAGCGCGGCCGCGAAAAACGTCATATAGGCGCCGGCCATCAGGAATAAAGGCGGCAGCATGGAGGAATGGATCGTCGGCCCGCCGGCGCGAAAAACGCTCGCCGGCTGATGCAGCGAATTCCACCAGTCGACCGAGAATTTGATGATCGGAATGTTGACGAAACCGACCATGGCGAGAATGGCCGCGAGCCTTGCCGCGCGCGTTTTGTCCTCGAAGGTCCGCCAGATCGCCATATAGCCGAGATAGAGGAAGAACAGGATCAAGACCGAGGTGAGGCGCGCGTCCCACGCCCACCAGGCGCCCCACATCGGCTTGCCCCAGATCGAGCCGGTGAAAAGCGCGAGAAAAGTGAAGGCGGCGCCGATCGGCGCGGTCTCCTTCGCGGCGACGTCGGCGAGCGGATGTTTCCAGATGAAACCGACCGCCGAAGACACGGCGATGAGCGAATAGCAGAACAGCGCCATCCAGGCCGCCGGCACATGGACATACATGATGCGGACGCTGTCGCCTTGCTGGTAATCGGCCGGCGAGTTGAACAGCGCGTAATAAAGCCCGGCGACGAGAAGGAGCGTCGTCGCGCCGACGAGCCAGGGGATCGCCGGGCGCGCCCAGCGTTCGAAGCGAACGGGATTGGCGAATTCGTAAAGGCTCGGCATGTCGCGTCTTTCAATCCTGGTTGGAGCGCAGGGCGGCGGCGCTGGCAATAGGCGCGAAGGCGGCGGCGAACAATGTCGCGGCCCCGAGAAGACTCAAATTCGCGCCATATTGCGGATCGCCGGCGGCGCCCGCGGCCGCCGCGCCGGCGCCGAAAATCAGGATCGGGATGTAAAGCGGGCTGACAATGATCGAAATGAGAAGACTTGCGCGCGGCAGCGCGACCGCGAGCGCGGCGGCGAAAGACCCGATAAGGGAGAGGCCGGGCGTGCCGATCAGCAGCGATAAAAGAAGCGGGACATAGGCGTCGCGGTCGAGATTGAGCAGGATCGCAAGGACAGGCGTCGCAATAATGAGAGGCAGACCTGTCGACAGCCAGTGCGCGACCGCCTTAGCCGCCGCCGTCACCATCAGTTCATCGCTCGTCGCGATAATGACGTCGAGCGATCCGTCCTCGCGATCGGCGCGATAGATCTGGTCGAGCGAAATCTGCGTTGCGAGGAGCGCGCCGGTCCAGATGACAGGCGCGGCGATCTTCGAGATGAGCGACAGATCGGGCCCGACGGCGAGGGCGAACAGGACGCCGATGACGGCGAAAAAGGCGACCGCCTGCGGCGCGCCGCCGCCGGCGCGGAAGGCGAGCCGCAAATCGCGCGCGATGATCGCTTGAACGGCCCTCATGCCGCGGCTTCCTCTGAGAGCCGCAGGCGCCGAGCGCTGGCGATATCGAGCGCGTCATGCGTTGCGATGATCGTCGCGCCGCCTTGTCTGCGGTGCGCGGCGACATGGCTGAGAAAGAGCGCGCTTGACGCCGCGTCGAGCGAGGCCGTCGGTTCGTCGACGAGCCAGACCGGCTTTTGCGCGATAATCAGCCGCGACAGGCCGAGACGCCGGAAAAGGCCGGTCGACAGGGCGCCGGCGAAACGATCCGCATAGGGATCAAGATTGAATGCGGCGCGCGCCTCGGCGACGCGCCCCCCGGGCGCGCCGTACAGCGCCGCCCAGAAGCGGAGATTCTCATCGACCGTAAGCGCCGTCTTCGCCGCGTTTTGCGGTCCGCAATAGATGACGCTTTTCAATCCGTTTTCGGCGCCGTTGACGCTGATCGCCCCTTCGTCGGGACGCAGCAACCCGGCGAGGGCGCGCAGCAAGGTGGTTTTTCCTGAACCATTGGGGCCGGTCAGGATGACGACGTCGCCCGGATCGAGATCAAGCGAAATATCGTTGACGATGCGAACGCCGCCGCGCGAGACGCCGACGCCCCTCGCGCAAAAACGCGCGCTCCAGCGGCGCGCGGCGGTGTCAGAATCGGCCCGTTCCATGCGCGGAGTATAGAGGCGGCGGGCTTCTGCTCAAGCGGCCTTTGAGCGGCTTGGGCAGGCGCATCAGAAATCATGTTTCCAGTTCGCCGAGACTGTTTGGTCGCCATCCTGTCTGAGTTCCGTTTCGACGGTGAAGGAATCGTCGATCTCATATTCAATGCGCACCGAGCCGTTCTGGCCGCGCGCGTCCTGCGTCGCCGAAACGAAGAGGCCGTCTGCGACATATTTGCCGACGGTCAGGCTGCTCGCCGCGCTGTCCGCCTGGTCGATGTCGACGCTGAGGAGGTCGAGGCCGAGCGCGCGCCGCGCCGAGCCGGTAAGCCCGTCGCCGCCGAACGGACCGATGCCGCCAAGCGAGGCGAGCCCTTCGGCGACCTGCAACGATTCAATTGCGGACAGTTCGTTCGCCGGCTTGTCAAAGAGGATGAGCGCCATGATGTCTTCGGGGGGCAGGGTCGGGGATGATTCAAGCGAAATTTTCGGCGACGCCGCGCGACCGGCGATAACGATCGCCGCGACGACGCCTGAGCGCGTTTCGCGTTCCGCGCGCATGTCGAGGATCGGATTGTTGAGCGAGAGCCGATCGAACGTGACAGCGCCGCGTGTCATGTCGAAGCGGCGTCCCGAAAACGCGATGTCGCCCTTCCGCAGCCTCATCTCTCCGACGATGGCAGGATCGTCGGCGCGCCCGCTGATGTTCACGTCGGCGCGCCATTCGCTTTCCAGTCCTCGCCCGCGGATGTAGATGCGGTCGTCGCCTTTGACGGCGATGTCGTAGCGAATGGAAGGCGGCGGGGCGGTTCTTTCCGCCGAAGGCGCGGGCTCGCCGTCGCCGTTGACGGCGACGACATTGATGTCGACAAGCCCCGTCGATTCCGGCGTGAACACTTGCGCGTCGAGATTGCTGACGTTGAACGCGCCTTTCGCAAGGAGATCCGAGAAAGGACCTGAAACGTCGATCTCGCCGCTCGCGGTCACCTCCGACACAGGCCCTGCGCTCAATCGCGCATTGTCCATTGTGAATTTCGACGCGAGGCGCGTTTCCCCGGCGATCGTCACGACGCCTTTCGCCGTAATCGATTTCTCCGTTTGCGATACGCCTCCCCCTGCGGCGTCAAATTCAATGCGCGATCCCGTCGCCGCCGCATTCGCGCGCGCCGTCGCGTCGATATTGACGATGCTGAGACCGGTTGAAAGTTCGGTGAAGGCGCCGTTCCTGACGGTGAGCGATCCTGACAATTTCGGGTCGTCAAGCGTTCCCGATGCGCGTCCCTGAACGGCGAGTTCGCCCTCAAGCGTCTGAAGCGTTGCGGGAAGAAACCCGGCGACGGTTTCAACGCGCCCATTATACCGCGCCGTTCCTGCAAGCGCGCCGGAGACGTCGACGGACAAGGCCGGCCCCCGCACGAGCCGCACCGGCAGTTTCAGATCCAGATTGAAAGCGCTTTCATCTCCCGAATCGACGATGTGAAGCCTGGCGCCGTCCCATGTGAACGCGCCTGAGAGGCTTGCCGTCTGGGCTTTCGTCAATTGCGACGTCAGCGTGAAATCGCCGGCCGCCGGCTGTCGTCGATCGGTGTCGAGATCGAGATTGAGATCGATGACCGAAGCGGCGCTGACGATGGGCGCTGCGCGCGCGGCGAGCTTTCCGCGCCATCGCGCATCATTGAACGCGCCGTCGAAGGCGATTGAGCCTTTGCGGCCGGCAGCAGCGCGGAAGTTTTCGACGCGGACGCCGTCGCCGAGATCGATCAGCGCCGCTCGCGACGTCTTGAAGGGGGCGCCGCCGATTTTCGCGTCAAATTTATTGAGCGAAATCAGGGGGCCGTTGCGCGGCTCGATCGCGAGCGCGGCGCTGATGTCAGTGACCGGGGCCAGCGCGTTCACCGAGGCTTCGCCGGCCGCCGCCGCGACGTGCAGGCGGTCGGGCGAACCGGTCGCCGTCGCCGTCAGGCCTTGCGACGCCCAGCGTTCCGAAGCGAGCATGGACGATTTGATTTCGATGCGGTTATTCTCGCCGCGGCGAAGCGCGCCCTTGGCGGTGAAATCGCCGACAAGGAGAAAACCGGGCAGCGGTTCGGCGCCCTCGCGGCCGCGATAGGCGAGGTCGACCGCGCCTTCCCCGGTTTTCGGGTCATAAGCGCCGCCGCCTTTCAGCGCGAATTCGCGGCCGACATAGTCAAGGCCGCCGATGCGCCAGGCGTCGCTATTCGTCTGGACGAAATTCGCGTTCAGGCGGCGCGATCCGTCAACCGCGCGCGCCGTCAATTGGCCTTTTGAATTGGACGGCATGCCCGTCGCGGCGAGCGTTGCGCGCATCGGCGGCAAGACGGCGCCTTGAACGCGCGCGGCGGGCGTCGTTGCAACGATGCGCCCGCCGAAATCGTCGGGAACGCCCGCAAGATCAAGCGCGGCCGTCAGATTGCGCGAAAGCTGGACGTTGGATGAGGCCGCCGCCGCAAGCGCCGGCGTCAGCGTCGCGTCGCCTTTCACGGTGAACGCTTCGCTATCGAAGACGTAGCTGGCGTCTCCCTTGAAGAAGAGGCCCTCGATTGTTTCAAGTTCGATCGGCGTCGCCTTGACGGCGCCGTCAAACGCAACATCGAACGCGCCCGAGGCGCTCGCGCCTTTTTTAAAGGCCGGCGGCAGCGCGCCGTTCTCTTTCAGGGTCAGGTCGGCTCGCCCGCGAATATAATCGCGCAAATCGGTTTCAGCGTTTTCAATCGCGCCCCCGACAAGCGACGCCGTGACGCGCCCGCTCGCAAGATAAGCGCCGTTTTGGGGTTTGATCTCGCCTTTGACGGCGATTGCATCGCCGAGATAGCGGCGAAGTTCCGGGCGCCAGCCGTCGGCGAGCGCGGCGCGCATGTCAATCTCGACTATCGCCAGTGCGCCGCCGCGATTGCGCCAGCGCGCTCTCCCGTCAATGTCGACGATCTCGGACTTAAATCGGCCGATCTCCAACGCGCCGCCGCTTTCCGACGGCGCAAAGGCGACCGAAATATTCGCTTTCTCGCCGATGATGCGCGCCGTGTTGGAGAGGCGTTCGCCAAGCTCGGCGTCCGCGACGAGGGTCAACCTGTCGAGTTTTTTGAGATCGCCCGTAAGAGCGCCGTTCAGCGCGCCATAGGCGCCGAGGCGCGCATTCAGGGCAAGGCGGTAATCATTGAGCGGCCCGCCGCCTTTCGCTTCTACGAATAGCGCGCCGTCAAGCCCGAGAAGAGTTGAGAGCGCACCATTGTCCGCCGAGACGATTGTCACATCGCTGGCCAGCGCTTCGCCGCTGCGTTCAATAAGCGCGGCGATCGAATCGCGTTCATCATCGCTATTGGCGTTGATGCGGATGAACAGCGTCCGTCCGCCCATTCTGACCACCCCGGCGCCGTCAATGCGGACGGCCTTTCCGTTCGGCGCGGCGACCTCAAGATCATTGACGCTGAGCGCGTCGATGACGATGAAGGGAAGCTGATCGGGCAATTCAAACCCGCGCGGCCTTTCGCTCACATCGTCTTTGCGGCGCGGCGCGCGGCTCAATCGGGCCCCGTCGATTGAAACGTCCTCAATGATGATCTTTTTCCGAAAAAGGGCGAAGGGCCGCCAGACGACCGTCGTTCGGGGGATGAGCAGCCATTCGCCATCCGCGTCGCGAATGCGAATGTCATTCAGAACGATCCGCGCGGGAAGCGCGCCCTGCAGCGCGCCGATCTCCGCTTCGCCGCCGAAGATTTCGCCGATTTCGGCCTCAAGGCGGCTCTCGATCGCGCCCCGTCCTTGCGGCGAGGAAAAGAGCCAGCCATAGGCGGCGATCGCAACAAGAGCGACGCCAAGCGCGACGGCGGCGATGATGACGAGCGCGCGCTTCATCAAAACGGCTGCCCCAGCGAGATGTAGACCTGAAAATCGCGATCAGTCGGCCGCTTTTCCAGGGGAACGGCGAAATCGAGCCGGATCGGACCGATTGTTGAAAGATAGCGAACGCCGCCGCCGGCGCCGACGAGATAATCCCCGGCGAAATCCGGAAAGCTTGACGAGTAAACGGCGCCCGCGTCGACAAACGCCGCGAGTTCGATGCGGTTGAAGACGCGCGCGCGCGCCTCGATTGCGGCTTCAACGGCCGATCGGCCGCCGATCGGCGTGCCGTCCGCGTCAAGCGGCCCGACCGATTGATAGTCATAACCGCGCACGGACGAGCCGCCGCCTGAAAAGACGCGCTTGTTGACGGGAAGCGTTCTCAGCGCCTGACCGGCTGTCGCCGCGAGGCGCATACGGCCCGCAAGCGTGAAGCGGTCTTCCTCGCCGAAATGAACGCGCGACCGGGCGACCGCTTCAAGGCGCGTAAACTGGTCGGAGCCGAAATAGGGCGTCGCTGAAATCGATGCGCGCGCGCCCTTGTCGAGCGCGAGCGGATCATCCTCGGTGTTCCAGGTCGCCGACAGCGGAATCGAGATGAAATAATTGCGCTCATCGCCCGTATTCGTCGTTTGCTGTTTCGGTTCGACTTTCGTCGTCTCAAGCCCAACGCCGCCCCGCGTTTCAAACCGGTCATCGAACCATTTCTTGGCGAGGCCGCCGGAGATTTCAAACGAACGCGCGGCGAAGGCGTCCGTCGTCTCATTGGTGAAGGCGAAATTCCCGAAGGCGGAGCCGGGCAGGCCGGGCAAAGGCTTGCTGATGTCGAAATTGATCGACTGGCTGATGCCCGATCCTTCGATTTCCGCGCGCGCCCGTTCGCCCTGATGGAAAAGATTGCGATATTCGAGGAACAGCCGTCCGCCCGGCCCTTCGGATGTTGAGTAGGAAAGACCGGCGCCGATCGTGCGCCGCTTGCGTTCGGCGAGTTTGACCTGAACCGGCGCCGTCCCGTCCTCGCTCACCTGGCCCGGCGCGACTTCGATCGTCGTGAAAAGTCCTGTCGCGCCGAGACGATCGCGATAGGAGACGAGTTTTTCGCGATCGAAAATCTCCCCTTCCTCCCAGGTCTTCAGTTTTTCAAGAAAGCTGACATCGGTCCTCTCGGCGCCCTCAACATCGACGCCGTCAAAGACGGCCCTGCCGCCGCTTTCAAACGTATAGACGGCCTCGGCCGTTCCCTCTTCAAGCTTGGCGTCGGCGCGCCGGGCGATCATGCGCGCGGCGGGATAGCCTTTCGACCACAGCGCAGCGAGAAACGCCTGCTGGTTTCTCGCAAGGCTCGCGCCGGCGGCGTCATCGCCGACATCGACCTTCGCTTCATCAAACGTCGTCGGGCGCGCGCTGTCGCCTTCGTCCTCATAGACGATCCGGTGCGTTGCGACCTTGAACAGCGGACCTGCCTCAATGTCGAAAATCGCCTTCAGCGTTTCATCGCTCTCGCCCTCCAGGCGGAATTCCGCGTCGGCGGCGTAATAGCCGGCGGCGGTGAGCGATCTTTTTATGATGTCGAGATCTTCGATCCCCATCCGGCGCACGGCGGCGGCGGTCGGGTAGGGGCGGCGCTCCAGCGACAGGTTTGTGAGTTTCCTGAGTTTGCCCTCAAGCTCGCCGGGCGCTCCCTCGTAAACGACGACATAATTGTCGGCGGCGCGCGCGTGCGATCCGAGCGCGAGAGCGCTCAGGGAACCCAACAAGGCGATGCGAAGGATCGTCACAAGATTACGCCCAGCCGTCACTCAATAGGCGGTCGAAACGCCGCGAAAATCACCCTTGTGCCGGGCTGATCAAGGAAGCGTTAACCAAAAACCCGCCGTCCTTAGCAATAGCCGGCGAAAAACCTGAAATTTCGGCCTAAATGCGGCGAAGAGCCGGCGCGGCTGGCCTCGCCTCGCGGGCTTTGTTAAAGCGCCCCCTTTCTAACTCCGCGGACCGGCGAAAGTTCACCCGAATGGCTCACCCTTTGTGCGGCGCAGACCTTGAGACGCTATCGCGCGTCATCGGCCGCGCCGGCGCGCCCTCAAAGCCGCTCGCCGGCGCGATGATCGCGGGCGCGGCGCTCGCCCGCTTTCCCTTTTCAGCCGCCGAGCGGCTGGCGATGGAAAGCCGGCTGCCGAAGGCCGAAGACCTCTCGCCCCCGGTCTTCATTCTCGGTCACTGGCGGTCGGGCACGACGCATCTTTACAACGTCATGTGCAAGTCGGGCGAGTGGGCGTTCACGCCGCCTGTCGCGACTGGCCTTCCCTGGGATTTGTTCGGGCTTGGCGCCGCATTCCGCCCGCTGCTCGAAAAGGCGCTGCCCGAGCATCGCTATATCGACAACATTCCGGTGACGCCCGACAGCCCGCAGGAAGACGAGATCGCCGTCGCGAACATGACGGATCTTTCCTTCTATCACGGCATCTATTTTCCAAAGGCGTTCGACGAATTCCTGATGCGCGGCCTGTTTTTCGACGATTGCGATGACGCCGAGATCGCGCGCTGGAAAAATCGCTTCGTCTATCTGATGCGCAAGCTGTCGAAATATCAGGACGGCAAAAGGCTGCTGATCAAGAATCCGGTCTATACCGGCCGGCTTGCAATGTTGCGTGAAATATTCCCGTCGGCGAAATTCGTTCATATCCGCCGCAATCCGTATGAAGTCTTCGTATCGATGCGGAACTTTTACAAAAAGCTCCTCGCCGAATTTGCGCTGCAGCCTTACGATCATGTCGACATCGATGAGGCGATCTTTTCGGCCTATGAACGCATGATGGATGCGCTTGACCGCGATGCGGCGGGTCTCGCGCCGCCGACTTATCTCGATCTCGCCTATGAAGACCTTGATCGAGACGCCATCGGCGTCATCGAACGCATCTACGGCGCGCTCGAATTGCCCGGTTTCGAGGCCGCTCAGCCGAAATTCGAGGCCTATCTTGCGTCCGTCAGAAGCTTCGAGAAGAATAAGTTCGCCTATTCGGACGAAGCGGCGGAAAAGGTCGAAAAACGCCTCGGCCGGTTTCTCGAAAGGCATGGATACAGGCGGCCCGGCCGGTAACCGGGAGAGTTTGGTCTAACTGGCGAGCCGGGGGGCTTTGTGGCGGGAAGAATTCTCATCGGGGCGGCGGCGCTGGCGCTCGCCGCCTGCGCGGAAAAAGTCGACGGCGAGCCGCTCTATGCGGCGGCGGAATGCCGGCATCTGACGCTCATCGACCGCGATACGGGCGCGCCGATCATCGGTGCGGAAGACCTTGCCTACGACGCCGCCGCAAGGCGCGTCATCATCTCCGCCTATGACCGGCGGCGGGTCGAAAAGGAAGCGCGCAAGCGCGCGCATGAGTTGACGCAAGGCGGCGTTTACGCGCTGTCGCTTGATGATCTCAAGAGCGATGCGACCGTCTTCACGCTGTCCTCGATCGTAGCGCGCGAGTCGGTCGCCGGCGGATTGCGCCCGCATGGAATCGCTTTTGACGATGCGCGGCGCGAAATCACCTTCGTCAATCGCTCCTATCAGAAGATCAACGGCGAATGGCGGATGACGCCGCGCATTGAACGCGCGGGCGCTGACGGCGCCGTTTTCATCGGCGACGGCGGGCGGCCGCGCTGCTCGGCGAATGACGTCGCCATGATCGGCGATCGCACTTTCGTTTCTTTCGATCATGCGTCCTGCGGCTGGCGCGGCGGCGTTGAGGATATCGCCTCGCTTCGCGTCAGCGGCGTCGATTTGGCGGATGTCGGGACAGTGTTTAACGGCGCGCGCCATGCGAACGGCGTCGCCGCGACGCATGAGCGCGGCCTCGCTTTGGCGGCGACGCGCGAATCGGCCGTCTACCTCCTGGCGGAAAAGAGCGAAGCGCTTGACGTTGAAAAAAGGGTTGAGCTTCCCGGCGCCCCGGACAATTTGACGGTCAGCGCGGACGGATCGATCGTCGCCGCGCTTTATCCCTCGCTCGCCGCCATCGGCGCCCAGCGCAAATTGGGATTGGGACGCAGCGCCAGCCGAATCGTGCGCATTGACCCCGAAACCGGAGAGACGACATTGCTGTTTGAAGACCCGCAAGCGAAGTTCTTTTCGGCCGCTTCCGTCGCGGTTGAGGAAGATGGAGCGCTTGTCATCGGCTCAGCGCTCGATCGCGGCGTCCTTGTCTGCAAACGCAATGATGACGGCGCGTGACGCTTAATCTCGTCACCGGCGGCGCAGGCTTCGTCGGCCGGCATCTGGTTGAAGCGCTGAAAGCGCGCGGCGAAGCGGTGCGCGTTCTTGATCTCGCCCCATGCGATCTCGCCGAAACCGTTATTGGTTCGATTGACGATCCGTCCGTCGCTGCGCGGTCGGTCGCGGACGTCGACGCGGTGTTTCACCTCGCCGGCAACGCCCAGCTCTGGGCGCGCGATGAAAAAGCGTTCGAACGCATCAATCATCTTGGAACGCGGACGATGCTTGAGGCGTCGCGCGCCGCCGGCGTCCGCCGTTTCATCCATTGCTCAAGCCTTACGACCCTTGTCGGCGCGAAGACGCCGATCGGCGCATCTGCGGCGGATGAAAGCGCGCGGCTTGCGCCGGAGGATATGCTCGGGGCCTATCCCCGTTCGAAACTTCTCGCTGAACGCGCGGTTGAAAAAGCCGGCCTCGACGCCGTCATCGCCATTCCGACCGAACCGCTGGGGCCGGGCGATGAAAGTCTGACGCCGCCGACGCGCATGATCCTTGATCTTGTCGCCGGCAAGACGCCGGCGACGATTGATTGCATGCTGAACTTTGTCGATGTGCGGAGCCTCGCTGACGGGCTCATCGCCGCGCGCGGCAAGGGGCGGCGCGGCGAGCGCTATCTCCTCGGCGGCGAAAACGTGTCGATGCGGCGCCTTCTTTCGTCGCTTGAAAAACTCACGGGAAAGAAAATGCCGCGCGCTGAATTGCCTTATGCGGTCGCGCTCGCCGCCGGCGTCATCGACACGAAGCTTGTCGCCATGCTGACCGGCAAGCCGCCCAAGGCGCCGCTGACCGGCGTTCGCCTCGCCGGCCGCCGCGTTGAATTTTCAAGCGTTCGGGCGAAGACGGAACTCGGCTGGGAATCCGCGCCGTTCGAGGCGGCGCTGAAATCAGCGCTCGACTGGTTCTCTGAACGCGGCATGGTCAGCTAGCCGGATAGGTGCGGCCTTTCCAGGCGCCGCCGCGCCCGCGCGCATGATCGAGAGCCGAAGAAGCGGTCATTAGCGTGTAGAACAAGGCTGCGATCGGCAGGGAAAACGTCTTCCACGGCGCCTGATCGTAAATCCTTGAAATCGGCCGATAGGTGAGCGCCATAAGCGCCCAGGCGGCGGCGGCGATTGTCGCCGCCGGCGCGTTTCCATGCAGCGGAAAGCCGAGCGCGATCGCCGGCGCGGCGAGATAGACGACGATCATGCCGATGAGCGTCCCGGCGAGCAGCGGCCATGAATGATTGAGCTGCGTGAACGCGGTGCGCGCGACCATCGACCAGATCGAGGAAAGATGGCGATTGTCACGCAACGAAATCGCTTCGTTTTTCGCGATGCCGAGCCAGACGGCGCGGCCTGAGCTTTTGATTTCTTGAGCGAGCGCGCAATCGTCGATCAGCCTGTCGTTGATTTTTTGAACGCCGCCGATCGCATCGAGCGCGTCGCGCCGGACGAGCATGCAGCCGCCGGCGGCGCCCGCGAGCGGTTGCGCCGGATCATTCACAAGGTGAAACGGGTAGAGCTTGTAAAAGAAATAGACGAAGGCGGGGATCAGCAATCCGCCCCAGAGCCCGCGCGCATCAAGGCGCGCCATCAGAGAGACGAGCGCGGCGCCGCTTTCTTCCGCTTTCGCGACAAGCCGCGACAGGGTCGACGGCGCGAGGACAATGTCGGCGTCGGTGAGAAGTACGTATTCGGCGTCCGGCGCGACGTCTTTCGCCCGAGCGAGGCCGGCGTTCACCGCCCATAATTTTCCCGACCAGCCGGCGGGAAGGGGCGGCGCCTCGCAAATTGTCAGCCGCTCCGCCGCTGCGGCGGCGGCGCGCGCGACGGTCGCATCGCTTGAATGATCGTCGACGACGATGAGGGAGAACGCCCCCGGATAGTCCGTCGCGGCGTGCGCGCCGGCGACCGCGCCGATCGTCTCCTCCTCGTTGCGCGCAGGGATCACGGCGACGACGCCCGGCGGACGCGGCGCGAGCGCCGCGACGCCGAGCCTCGGCGGCGGGCTGAAAGGGCGAAGGCGCGTTCCCGCCAGAACCATCCAGATGATGAGGATTGAAGCGGAAAATCCGACCAATAGCATGGGCTTGGCTTATCATCCTCAGTTGTTGCCGAGCCGCATCCACAGCCGCTTCGGGGCGGTTTTCATCGGCTTGAAAACTGCCTACACCACCGGCGGGCAGGCAAGAAGGGTCCGATGGCGACGACGATGCAAGGCGCGGTGGAAACGCCCTCCGGCAAGGGGGCGGGCGACGAGAATTTTCCCGTCGGCTCCTTCCTGTTGCCGAAACGCCTTCGCCCGCATGTTGCGACCTTTTACGCCTTCGCGCGCGCCATTGACGATATTGCAGACGACGCGGCGCTCGCTACGGCTGAAAAAATCCGCCGCCTGAAAGCGTTTGACGCGGCGCTCAAGGGCGAACCCGGCTACGGGCCGGAATTCGAAAAGGCTCACGCCTTGCGCGAGAGCATGCGCGCAACGAATGTGCCGTGCGTGCACGGGTCCGATCTCGTCGCGGCGTTCGTCCAGGATTGCGAAAAGCTCCGCTATCATTCCTGGCGGGAAGTCCTCGGCTATTGCGAAAAGTCGGCGAACCCTGTCGGGCGTTACCTGCTCGATCTCCATGGCGAAGACAGAGCCGGTTACAAATATTCCGACGCGCTCTGCACCGTGTTGCAGGTCGTCAATCATCTGCAGGATTGCGCCGACGACAAACGCGACCTCGACCGCGTATACGTGATCGACAAGTGGCTCGAAGAAGAAGGCGGAAGCGTCAGCGATATCGACGGCGCCGAATGTTCGCCGGCGCTTCGCCGCGTCATCGACCGCATGCTGGATGAATGCGACAGATTGATGATCGACGCGCGGCGATTGCCTTTCGCACTCAAAAGCCGGCATCTCGCCATGGAATCGGCGGTGATCGTGCGTCTAGCAGGCCGATTGATCGAGTTGCTGCGCAAGGGCGATCCGATCGCGAAGCGCGTTGCGCTGAAAAAACCCGATTTCGCCGTCGCCGGGATCACCGGCGCCGTTTCGGGCTTCTTCGCGGCGGGCAGGGGCGCATGACGGCGGCGACAATCGACATGGGCGCAGCGCGCCGTCACGCGGAAGAGACCGTCAAACGCTCCGGCACGTCGTTCGGCGCCGGCATGGCGATCCTGCCGAAAAAGCGACGCGAGGCGATGTATGCGATTTACGCTTTCTGTCGCGAGGTTGACGATATCGCCGATGATGACGGCATGACGCGCGAGGAACGCCGGCGCGGTCTCGCCGAATGGCGCGAAGAAATTGCCCGGCTCTATGACGGGCGCCCGGAATTCCCGACCGGCGTCGCGCTGCTTGAACCCGTGCGCGCCTTCGATCTCCCCAGGAACGAATTTTTGATGATGATCGAAGGCATGGAAATGGACGCCGACGGGCCGATCGTTGCGCCGTCGATGGAAACGCTGCTCGCCTATACGCGCCGTGTCGCCGGCGCCGTCGGCCAATTGTCGATGCCGGTTTTCGGCGCGTCGAAAGGCGCCGCGTCAGACCGTTTCGCGCTCTCTCTCGGCGACGCGCTGCAATTGACAAATATTCTGCGCGACGTCGCGGAAGACGCGCGCATAGGCAGGCTCTATCTCCCGGCGGAATTGCTTGAGAAATATGGTGCGCCGACGACCGCGGAATCTGTTCTTGCTTGCATCGCTCCCCACCCGAAATCGGACGAGCCGATTTCGGCCTCCCCCCAAGGGGGAGGCGAAGACGGCGATCAACCTCTCCCTTGCGGTGAGGTCGAAACTGCGGAGCAGTCTCGGGTGTGGGTGAACAATGTCGCGCAAGACCTCGGCGCGATGGCGCGCGAGAAATTCGCTGAGGCGCGCGCGGCGCTGAAAGAGCTGGACTGGCGCACCGTGCGCCCGGCGCTTTTGATGATGGGCGTTTACGAAGCCTATCTCGACAGAATGGAAAAACGCGGATGGGACCGCATTGGAGAGCCGGTCAGCCTTTCAAGAATTGAAAAGCTGATGATCGCCGCGCGTTACTGGCTGGCGCCGCCGCAATGACCCGCATTCATATTATAGGCGCGGGCCTTTCAGGACTTGCGGCGGCCGTGCGTCTTGCCGATGCGGGCGCGAAAGTCGTGGTTTATGAATCGGCGGGTCACGCGGGCGGGCGCTGCCGGTCGTTCTATGATAGGACGCTTGAGCGTGAGATCGACAACGGCAACCACCTGATCATGTCGGGCAATCATTCAGCGCTCGATTTTCTGAAACGCATCGGCTCCGATGACGCGCTGACGGGGCCGGCGGACGCCTCCTATCCTTTCGTCGACGTCAAATCGGGCGAGCGCTGGCGTGTGACGATCAATGACGGGCTCATTCCGACCTGGGTGTTCGATCCGAAACGCCGCGTGCCGGACACGACGGTCTTCGATTATGTGAAGGCGGCGGGCATCGCCTTTGCGCGACGCGATCAGACGGTCGCCGATCTCGTCGATAGCGACGGCGTTCTTTACAAGCGCTTCTGGGAGCCGCTGACGCTCGCCGTTTTGAACACGACGCCGGAACTCGGGCAGGCGCGGCTTTTGTGGTCGGTCATTCGCGAGACATTCCTTCTTGGCGGCAAGGCATCGCGCCCCCTGGCGGCGAAAAAAGGATTGGGGCCCGCCTTTATCGACCCTGCGGTCAAATTCCTTGAAGCGAACGGCGCCGACATCCGTTTTAACGCCCGTCTGCGCGCGGCGGAATTTTCCGATGATCGCATTTCGGCGCTCGATTTCGGCGAGGAGAAAATCGCCATCGGCGAGGGCGATGAAGTCATTTTCGCCATCCCGCCGTCGCGGTTGAAACAGATCGCGCCGGATTTCGATCCGCCTGACGACAACGCTTCGATCCTGAATGTGCATTACCGCACGCGCCATCCGGTTCCGGCGACGCCCCTGAGCGATGCGCCCTTCATCGGCATGATATCGTCTGACGCGCAATGGGCGTTCGTCCGCGACGACATCGTCTCGCTCACCGTTTCGGCGAGCCATGCGATCGGCATGGATGAGGTTCCGAATAAAAAGGCCGCCGATGACATGTGGCGCGAGACGCAAATTGCGCTTGATCTCGGCAATATGCCCTATGAGGCGGTGCGCGTCATTCGCGAACGGCGCGCGACGCCGGACCAGTCGCCCGAAGGCGCGGCGAAACGGCTGAAACCCGAAACGCGCTGGCGCAATCTGACGCTCGCCGGCGATCACACGGCGACCGGCGTTCCCGCCACCATTGAAGGATCGATCAGATCAGGCGATAGAGCGGCCGCGATCGTGTTGAAACGCCGGAGGACCGGATGAGCGGATTTATCGGAATCGTCTGCGGCCTCAAATCGGAGGCGAACGCCGTCCGCATCAGCCTGAAGGCGGCGGGCGTCGACGCTTCAACCATGAAAATCGGCGTTTCGGGCGCGAACGCCGACCGGGCGGAAGAAATCGCGCAAGGGTTTCTCGAAGAGGGCGCCAAGGCGATCGTCAGCGCGGGGCTCTGCGGCGGGCTCGATCCGGCGCTGAAGTCAGGCGATCTCATCCTAGGCGAACGGGTCGTATCGGCGAAAGGCGACATCGTCATCGCCGACAAGGCGCTTTCGGCGGCGGCGGACAAATTCTCGCCGCGCCACGTCGCGATTTTCGGGTCGGACGAGATTGTCGACAGCGTTGAGAAAAAACAGGCGCTGTTTCAGCGCTATGCGGCGGAAACTGTCGACATGGAAAGCCATGGCGCTGCGCGCGCGGCGGCGAAAGCAGGCGTTCCTTTCATCGCGATCCGCGTCGTCGCCGACGCATCGACGCGCACCTTGCCGAAAGCCGCCTTGCGCGCGGTGACGCCGTCGGGCGGCGTCAATGTCGCGAACGTCCTCGTCGACTGCATCAAGCAGCCGCAGCAATTTGAAGAAATCTTCGCCCTCGGCCGCGATTCGGGCGCCGCGACGGAAACCTTACGCCGCGACTTCGGCGGGTTCTTCAGCGCCTTTCTTCTCGCGCTCGATCTTTGACATTTCTTCAGCGACGAGCTTTTCGTGAACGTCCTGCGCAGGGCGCGCCTTTGTAAGATCGATCTCCGGCGCCATCGGGCCGTCGGTGCGGATCGCGAACATGTTCTTCAGCTTCGTGAGCTTCAAGGGGTTCTTGACCGCATCCATCGCCGCCGTCGGCTCATAGCCGCAATGCGCCATGCAGTTTGAGCATTTCTCGTATTTGCCGGTGCCGTAGCTGTCCCAGTCCGTCGTCTCCATCAGCTCCTTGAAGGACGAGACGTAGCCTTCGCCGAGGAGGTAGCAGGGCTTCTGCCAGCCGAAGACGTTGCGAGTCGGCGAGCCCCAGGGGGTGCAGAGATATTCCTCATTGCCGGCGAGGAAATTCAGAAAGAGCGTCGAATGCGAGAGATTCCATTCGCGTCCGCGCTCCTTGCCGATGCGGAAAATGTCGCGGAAGAGGTTCTTCGTTTTCTCGCGCGACAGGAAGTGATCCTTGTCCTCGGCGCGCTCATAGGCGTAGCCGGGCGAGATTGAGATGTTGCAGCCGAGATCGGTCGCGAAGTCGAGATAGTCGGCGACCTGTTTCGCGGTCATGTTGTCGAAGATCGTCGCGTTGACGTTGACCTGGAAGCCTTGCTCCTGCGCGGCTTTGATCGCCTTCACCGCGATCTTGAACGTGCCTTTCTGGTCGACCGCGCGATCATGCTCTTCTTCCAGACCGTCAAGATGGACGGAGAAGAAAAGGAAGGGCGACGGCTTGAAAAGGTGCAGCTTCTTCTCAAGCAGCAAGGCGTTGGTGCAGAGCGAGACGAATTTCTTTCGCGCGACAATGCCTTCGACGATCTCGCCGATATCCTTGTGAATGAGCGGCTCGCCGCCCGGAATGGCGACGACCGGCGCGCCGCATTCGTCGACAGCGTCGAGGCATTCCTGAACCGAGAGGCGCTTGTTGAGGATCGGCGCCGGGTAATCGATCTTGCCGCAGCCGGGGCAGGCGAGATTGCAGCGGAAGAGCGGCTCAAGGAAGAGAACAAGCGGATAGCGCTTCCGCCCCATGAGCGTCTGCTTCATGACATAGGCGCCGACGCGAACTTGCTGATGAAGCGAAACTGACATCCCCTGAACTCCGGTTATCTTTATCGTTTAGGCGTTTTCGACCGCCCAGGCGTCGGCGGCGGCTTTCGGGCGCGGCACGTCGGCGAGGCCGGCCGGCAGCTTGAAGTGAACGTTTTCCTGAACGCCGTCGAGCGTTTCGACCGAGACGTCGCGCACCGTCCTCAGCTTGGCGATCGTTTCCTGAACGAGCGTTTCGGGCGCCGAGGCGCCGGCGGTGACGCCGACCGTTGCAGCGTTCTTCACCCAGTCGAGATCGAGCATCCCCGCATCCTCGATCAGATAGGCGGGAATGCCGAAATTCTGACCGATCTCGCGCAGGCGGTTTGAATTCGACGAATTATGCGCGCCGACGACGAGGAGAACGTCGATTTTCTTGCAGAGTTCGATAACGGCCGTCTGGCGGTTCTGCGTCGCGTAGCAGATGTCGCGCGTGTCCGGTCCGACGATATTCGGGAAGCGTTCGCGCAGGGCGGCGATGACGTCTTTCGTGTCGTTGACCGAAAGCGTCGTCTGCGTGACGAAGGCGACGCGATCGGGATTGCGCACGTTGAGCGTTGCGACTTCATGCGGTTCTGAAATGACATGCACGATGCCGGGGATCTGGCCAAGCGTTCCCTCGACTTCAGGATGGCCGAGATGGCCCACAAGGACGATGTCGTAATCCTTCTCAGCGTAGCGCCGGCCTTCCTTGTGCACCTTGGTGACGAGCGGGCAGGTCGCGTCGATGACGTCGAGATCGCGCAAGCCTGCGCCGTCCTCGACCTTTTTTGAAACGCCATGCGCGGAGAAGATCGTCACCGCGCCGACCGGGACCTCGTCGATTTCCTCAACGAAGATCGCGCCGCGCGAGCGCAGCGTGTCGACGACCCGCTTGTTGTGGACGATCTCGTGGCGGACATAGACCGGCGCACCGTATTTCTCGAGCGCGCGTTCGACGATATCGATCGCCCGCTCGACGCCGGCGCAGAAACCGCGCGGCTGGGCCAGTATCACGCGCAAAGCCTTGCCTTCGCCGCTCATCGTCGACCTTCCTCTTAGTCAGAACGCAAAACCCCAGTCCGCCGCTAGGCGCTCGGGGTCTTATTCCATGGGGCGGAGAGCCGGGCAACCGCCGGACGGCCGGTTCCGGCCCCCTGTTGCGGCCGGGCTATAGCCCGACTTTCGCCGCGGCGCAAAAGGAAGCCGCCGGGGTTTTCGGCCGCGAGGCGCGGATAACGGCGATTTGACCGCGCCGCGCAGAGGGTTGGCCGCGCCGGGGCGGTCGATTACGGTCGTCGCCTGAGGGCGTATCGCTAGTGGGAGTGACATGGGGCTGTTTTTCAAAAAATCCGACGAATCATTACTGTCAGACGGCATGTGGCCGCGGGCGAAAATCGTCGCCGCGTTAAAGCGGCGCTATGGCGACATTGACGAGCTTGGCGAGGAGCACGGCTTCGGCATTTACGGGGTCTCTGACGGGGACATCCGATTCGCGGTCGTAATGGCGCTCGCCGAGGGCGCGCCCGACAAGGTGTTCGAGGTCGGTTTCCTCGCCCGTTTTATCGGCTTCGATGTCGGCGAACGCCAGATCGAGAACGTCAATCGCAACCTGCATATCTCCGTGGCGAGCGCGCATTCGAACGGCGATCTCTTTCTCATCGGCGGCGTCGCGGCTTCCGGCGCGTTCAATGAGGATACGTTCATGATGATCCTCGAAGCGTGGAAGCGCGACCTTCTCGTCATGCTGCAAAGCTTGTCGCATTCGGCGAGCCTAGCCGACGCGCATCCGGCGGCGCGGCTTGAAGCCGTGACGCGCTTTGCGCTGAACAAAGCGCCGCAAGCTGGCGGCGGGGCGGCGGATTTGTTCGCCGCCTATGCCGGCGGCGCGCATCGCGCGATGGCGTCCTGCGGCGTCTGCGACGGGCGCGGCAAGACCGGGTTTTTTGCGCGGCCCTGTCCGGATTGCGACGGAACGGGGTTCATGCGCGCCGGAGCGACGCGCGGGCGATTGTAATTGCTACATATGTAGCATATCGGGGTTCGGTCCGAAAAAAGGAGCGGGACCCCGTGACGATTCTCAAACGATTTGCCGTGTTGCCGCTGTCGGCCGCGGCGTTTCTCGCAGGTTGCGCCGCGCCCGAAACCGTCACGGTGAAAGACGTCATCGCGCGCCACGCCGAAGCGCGCGGCGGCGTCGCCGCGCTCGATGCGGTCCGGAACACGCTCAATATCGCGACGGTCTCAGAGCCGGACTTTGGCGAGATCAAAGGCCGCTATATCGCTTCGACAGCGCCAATGATGCGGATCGATGTGTTCTACGAGGGCGATCGCGTCTTCTCGGAAGGCATAGACGCAGACGGCGAATGGCAGTGGACGGGCGATGCGCCGGCGCCGACGCCTTCGACGGATGTCGCGATCAGCTCCGGCGCTTTGCGTCACGGCGTCATTTTTAATCTTTACGCATTGCACGCCCTGTCCGGCCTCGGACACAAAGTCGAAATGGAAGGGCGCGAAACCATCGACGATCTTTCATACTACAAGTTGAAAATCACGTTGAGCGACGGTTTCGAAACCTGGCGCTATGTCAATCCGACGACATGGATGATCGATTACAGCCGCGACTTCCGGCCGCTTCATCCTGATATTGATCCGACGCCGGTTTGGGTTGAAACGAAGTATGAAGATTTTCGTCAGGTTGACGGCGTCATGTCGTCATTCCGCTGGACAACGGTGAACCGCGCCGACGGCGCGCTCCTGCAAACGGGCGTTATCCATCGGTTGAATTACAACGCGCCGGCGGATGAGCTGAATTTCTCCCGCACCGCCGAAATGATCGCGCCCTGACCGGCTGCGGAAGGCGTCTCGCGCTCTGCCCGGTTGAGCATTGCCGAAAGCCCGTTTAAGAGCGGGCCGGTTAAAGACCGGGACCTCGCCGCCGATGACCGCCTTTGAAAGCCGCATCAAGGAAACCGCGACGCTTGTCGAGGACGCGCTCGACCGGCTTCTGCCGCGCCGCTCCGGCCCCTTGGGCCGGGTCGTCGACGCCATGCGCCACGGCGCGCTCGACGGCGGCAAGCGGCTGCGCCCCTTTCTTGTCATCGCCGCCGCCGACATGTTCGGCGCCCCGCGCATGCGCTCGATCCGCACCGGCTGCGCGGTCGAGATGATCCATTGCTATTCGCTCATCCATGACGACCTTCCGGCGATGGACGACAGCGATCTGCGCCGCGGGCGGCCTTCCGTGCACAAGGCCTATGACGAGGCGACCGCGATCCTCGCCGGGGACGCGCTGTTGACGCAGGCGTTTGAAATTCTCGCCGACGCTGAAACGCACCCTGACGGCAACGTGCGCTGCCGCCTCGCGCTCGAACTGGCGCGCGCGTCCGGCAAGGAAGGCATGGTCGGCGGGCAGATGATCGACATCTACGCCGAGCAGAAAAATTTCGATCTCGCCGGGATCGAAGAACTCCAGCGTCTGAAAACCGGCGCCATCATCCGCTTTTCGGCGATCGGCGGCGGCGTCGTCGGCGGCGCCTCGGACGCGGAAGTCGATGCGCTGCGTCTTTACGCGGAAGATCTCGGCCTCGCCTTCCAGATCGTCGACGATCTCCTCGACGCCTTCGGCGATGCCGAGGCGCTCGGCAAGCCGGTCGGCCAGGACGCCGACATGGACAAGGCGACGTTCGTCAAACTGCTCGGCGCCGACGGCGCGCGCAAGCAGGCGAAGTCGCTTGTCGAACGCGCCAAGGCCCATCTCGACCGCTTCGGCGCGCCGGCGGAACCGCTCAAGGGCGCCGCCGATTTTGTGTTTCAGAGGAAGAATTAGAGTCGGGTTATCTTTCCCAAGTCTGCGTTTGCATGTCTCGAATGCGAGGTTCTATGACGACCAGGACAAACTCGCACCATCCGGCGGAACGCTTGTTTGCATAGAGGTGAGGCCGGTCGGCTTCAAATTGGATCGCGCGATTCGCGCGAATGGTGTTTTCTTCGCCATCAACCGTCACGCTTAGAGTCCCTTTTAGAACCAACGCCATCTCTTTCGTTCCCGAGGGGTGCGGGTCTGACGCATGGCTCGCGCCCGGCGGGATATTCCACAGCCAAAGCTCAACGAGGCTCATATCATCGAGCCCGAAAAGGATCTTTGCGATGCCCTGCGCCTCACCGCCCCACAGATTGACGGCGTCTGAAACGGCGATCGTTTTGACGGCGGCGCGCGCGGGCGCTTCAAGCAGCGTTTGCAGCGTTACGCGAAAAGCGCTGGCGATTTTGCAGAGCGTGCCGATGCTTGGATTTGTAGAGCCTTTTTCAATTTGAAAAAACATGCCCTTGCTGACGCCCGTTCGCCGCGCAGCTTCATCCAGCGTCCAACCGGCTGCGGCGCGGAAACGCCTGACGTTTTCAGCGATGACGAGAGTAACGCTTTCGCCGAGATGGGTGTCCATTGCGACTGCTCGCGCGTTGATCGGAGATGCTTGACACCTATGCCCGGTCGCCAGTAAAGTCAATATAAAATACAATTATATCATTATAATAGGATATGCGCAACTATGAAGCCGGAAACCGCCGCGATTCATGTCGCCAATGCGCGCCGAGACGGCGCCATAGCGCCGCCAATTCACCTTTCGACGACGTTTGAGCATGGCCCGGCCAATGAAAGAATCCATGCGCACCAATATGTTCGCGAGGCGAATCCATGCGTTGACGATCTGGAGGCGCGGCTTGCGCATTTGGAGGGCGCGGCGGGCGCGGTAGCCTTCGCATCAGGGATGGCGGCCGCAACAGCGATGCTGCAGGCGTTGCCGATGGGCTCGCGAATCCTTTTTCACAAAGACATTTATTTTGACGTTACATCGCTCGTGCGCAGCGTGCTGTCGGAGCGGGGTCTGGAATTTCATTTCACTGATCTTGCTGATCGTTCGTCGATGGACGACGCTATGGCGAATCGTCCCTCATTGGTCTGGTTTGAGACGCCCTCCAATCCAAAGCTAGACATTATCGATATTGAGGCGGTCGTGCGGGCGGCGCATTCGAATGGCGCGAAAGTCCTGGTCGACAGCACTTTTGCACCGCCTTTGATCCAGCGCCCGATGGATTTCGGCGCCGACATCGTCCTTCACTCCCTGACGAAATATATGGGCGGTCACAGCGACACGCAGGGCGGTTCTGTCAGCATAGCCCATGATGAGGAGTTGAGGGACAAGCTGCTGAGTCTTCGCCGCCTCACCGGCGCAGTGCTTTCGCCGTTCAATGCATGGATGGTGAGCCGGGGCGTCCAAACGCTGCCTTGCAGATTGGCGCGCCATTGCGAGAATGCGTCCGCCGTAGCGCATGCTCTTCTCCGTCATCCCAAGGTGGCGCGCGTTCGCTATCCTTTTTTAAAGAATTCTGAGGGGGTTGAAACGGCGAAGCGTCAAATGAAAGCCGGCGGCGGCATGGTTTCATTCGATGTGAAGGGAGGGCGCGATGCGGCGCTCGCGGTCGCATCGCGGGTTAAGCTTTTTATCAATGCGACGAGCCTTGGGGGTGTGGAAAGCCTGATTGAACATCGCGCGTCGGCGGAAGGGCCGGGGACATTATGCCCGGATTCCTTATTGCGGCTCTCAGTCGGGTTGGAGGCTGCGTCCGACCTGATCGATGATTTGAATCAAGCGCTGCAATAGCTGTTCAGGCCCGACCTTCCTTCTCGATCCGGTCAATCAGCGCGTCGACGCTGTTCTGGGCGATGAAGGCGGAGAATTCCTCGCGCTTGACGAGCATGATCGAGACGCCGCCGACAATGATGTCGATCGCTTTCTGCTCGCCCGTGCGCAGCTTCCTGACGCGCCAGTCGACATTGATCGGCGGGCCGTCGGAGCGCGTGAATTGCGTGCGGACGATGACGTCTTTCGCGCCGAGCGCCTTGGAATCCATGACGGTTAAAGGCCGGCCGACAATGTCGGCGAACTGGTCGGCGTAAAGGCGCGTCAAATAGGGCGGGAAGGCCGCGTCATAGCGCGCGAGTTGTTCCGGCGTCATCGACTTCCGGATGTCGCCGATCATGAATTTGCCGATCACGTCGAGCGCCAGCCCTTCGCCGAGCACGCCCTGAAAGTCTGCGAGTTGTTCGGCCTCGCTCTTGTCGGAGGTCAGCGCCGCGGTCGCCTTGTCGGTCAGATCCTTTGCGAATGCGACAGCCTCGTCGATATTTGCGCCGGCCTCTTCAGCGGCGATCGCGGGCGCCGCCGCCAAAACAGGCGCGGCGAGGCTGACGGCGAGGGTGGCGAAAATCTTTTTCATCTATTGTCCCCTTGGGCGTGGCGCTGGCCTTTGCGCGCCATTTAGGCGCCGAATGCGGCAGGAAGGCGGCGAGACCCGCGCAAATTCCCGTGAGTTTCCTTTTCTTATCCGAATTTTCGGCCCTCAAACACCCGGAAAGCGAAGGGAAGCACGATGAGGGTGCAAAGCAGGGTGAACGCGATGGCGATCGACAAAAGCTCGCCCATCGAGGCGGTGCCTCGGTGCGGGGAAAGCATGAGGCTGCCGAAAGAAGCGACGGTTGTCAGCGCCGAGAAAAACACGGCGCGCGGCGTCGATGCGCCGTAGATATTTTCGCCGACGTCCAGCTGGCGCTGGCGCATGACGAGGTGAATGCCGCTGTCGATGCCGATGCCCATCAGGAGCGGTAGGACGATGACATTGGCGTAGTTGAACGGGATGTTGAAGATGACGCCTGCCGCCGTCGTCAGAACCGCCGCGAGACCGAGCGGCAGCATCATCAGCAAAACCTCATCGATCCGCCGCAAGAGGATGATGAGGAGGAGAGAGATGACGACGAGCGCGATGCCGGACGCCTGAAGCATCGCTTCGGAGATGACCTCGCCGGCCTTTTGCGTCTGGATCGCGCCGCCGGCGATGTCGGGAATTTCAGCTTCGACCGCCTTGACGAATTGTTTCAGCCTGGCCGGGTCGCGAACGTCCTCGGCCGGCAGGATGTCGATGCGCCATTTGCCGTCGTCGGAAAGATAGCGCCGGCGCAGATTGTCGGGCAGCGCGTCGTAATCGACGATATCGGCGTTGAATTGCGTTTGCAGGCGTTCAACAAGCGCCGGCCAATAGGCGAAGATGTTATTTTCCGCGCGCGCCAGCGTTCCCGCGTCAGCGGCGCCGAGCGCATCGGCGAGACGGCGCGCCGGCGTTCCTTCCGCATAGGCTGAATGCAGCCGTTCCTTGAGTTTCGCCGCGCCGTCTTCAATCGGCGGCGCGCCGGTTTTGTCTTCCTCGGCGTCAAGCGCGAAGACGAGCGGCCCCGATGCGAAGTCGATGAGATCGAGCTTGTCTTCCTGATTGTCGGGAATGAAGTCGATGAGCGAGCGAACGCCGCCGACTTCCGGCATGGCGCGCGCTTTTTCCGCGATCGCGGCGGCTTCGGCTTCGCTCGCGGCGATGGCGGTCAGGCGATAGGGGATCGTGTCCTCGTCGTCGAAGAGCAGGTTAAAGCCGAGAACGGATTGCGAGGAAGGATCGCGCAAGCTCATCGGATCGGCGTCAAAGCGCGCCTTCGGCAAATAAAAAAGCGCAAGCGCGCCGAGCGCCAGCGTCACGATTGCGACCGGCGTCGAGAGCGCGTTAATGAGCGAGCGGGCGTTTTTATTCGGGTCGCGCTTCTTGAAGGCGCGTCCGGCGCCGCCAAGCGCGCCGAGGGTCGCCGGGATAAAGGTAAGTGAGACGAAGAGCGCGATGACGACGCCGGCGCCGGCGATCACTCCAAGCTGCGCGATGCCGTCGAATTTGGTCGGAACGAAGGCGAAAAAGCCGAGCGTCGTCGTCAGCGCGGCGAGGCAAAGCGCCGGCCCGACTTCATGGACGGCGCCTTGAAGCGCCGCCGCGACATCCTCGCCGCCGCCGCGCCGCTCCTGCACATGCAAGAGAAGGTGGATGGCGAAGTCGAGGCCGAGCCCGACAAGAAGAACGGTGAACGCGACCGAAACGAGATTGAGCTCGCCGATAAAGGCCGCTGCGAAAGCGGAAGTGAGGACGATGGTGATGACGAGCGCCACCAGCGTCGTCAGCGAAATGAAAATCGAGCGATAGCAAAGCAGCAACAAGATCGCGACGGCGAGAAACGAGATGAGAAACGATGTTTCAATGCCTGTGGTGACGGCCGCGAGTTCATCCGCCCGAAGGGCGGGATCGCCGGTGATGTAGGTTTCAACGCGCCCGTCGAACCCGCGTTCGATATCCGCAATATCGGCCCGCAAGGATTCGATCGCCGGCTTGGCCGGCTGAAGACGCGCGAAATCGAGCGAGGGCGTCGCGTAAAAGAGGCGCGTATGAGCAAGCTCGGCCTCGTCGGTCGAGAGCGCGCCCATCCAGGAAAAAGGGCGCGTTCGCCCTTGCGCGCTCGCCTCGACGACGTCGGCGAGTTCGTCATAGATGCGCGAAAGCGTGTCGCGGCCGAGATCGGATTGTTCCGCGAGCGCGTCATTGTCGGCGAGGGTTGCAAAGAGCTGACCCGCGGTCGGCGCCTTGATCAGCGTTTCGATAAGGCCGGACGCTTTCGACATCTGCGTCAGGCGCGCTTCAAGCTCATCCGTTTCGAGATACAAGAGGCCGTTGTCGCGGAAAAAGGGTTCGGCTGACGGCGCGAAAACGCCCTCGAACAAATCCAGCTTATCAACCGCGCGGGCGCGCAGGTCGGCGGCGAAGGCGTCGGCTTCATCAAGCGTCGGCGCGCGGATGACGACGGCGACGTCGTTTTTGACTTCCGGAAACGCCTCCCTCAATTCCCGCGCGCGCACCTGAAACGGCAAGGATGAATCGAGCATAGCGCTCGTATCGGTGTTGACCTTCAGATTGGCGGCGGCGAACCACCCTCCGGCGCCGGCGGCGAGAAGAAAAACCAAGACAAGCGCCCATCCGGCCTGACGGGCGGCGTTCGTCCAACCGATCAGCGTTCGTTCGATAAGGTTAAGCATGACCCGCGTTTGCAAGGGCTGGAATGACTGGGCGCGGACTATAGAAAGGTTCGATTCGCGAGGGCAATGGCGCGCGGCGCCGCCCGCCGGCTTGCCGCCGCCTGCGCCGACGGCTAGAGCATGGCCCCAATGACCGGAAAAACAGACATTTCCAAGGACTTGGCGTTTTTAAACGGCAAGCGGCGCGAGATGACGGCGCGGCTGAAGGACTGGTGCGCGATCAATTCCGGCAGCGCCAATCTTGAAGGGCTCGCCGCGTTGCGCGGCGTTATCGCCGACGCCTTCGCCGCGCTCGGCGCGGAAGTCGAAATCGTTTCATCGGCGCCCCAATCCGTTGCGACCGCCAAGGGCGAGATCGTTGAGAAACGGGTTGGCGACTGCCTGCGCATCGTCAAACGCCCGCAGGCGCCCGTGCGCGTTTTGCTCGCCGGCCACATGGACACTGTTTTCGGCGAGGATCATCCTTTCCAGTCGATCCGCATGATCGATGACGACACCATGAACGCGCCCGGCGGCGCCGACATGAAGGGCGGCATCCTCGTCATGCTTTACGCGCTGATGGCGGTTGAGCGCTCGCGCTTCGCGGACCGCGTCGGATTTGAAGTCATTTTAAACGCCGATGAGGAAATAGGTTCGCCGGGATCGTCGGCGATTTTGCATGAAGCGGCGAAGCGCGCGCAATTCGCCTGCGTTTACGAGCCTGCGATGCCGGACGGCAAACTCGCCGGCGCGCGCAAGGGCAGCGGCAATTTCTCGGCGATCTTTTCAGGGCGCGCCGCGCATGCCGGCCGCGACCACGCCTCGGGCCGCAATGCGATCGTCGCCGCCGCCGAATTCGCCGCCGCAATCGACGCTTTGTCGGGCAAACGAGAAGGGCTCACCGTCAATGTCGCGCGCATCGACGGCGGCGGTCCGAACAATGTCGTTCCCGACAACGCCGTCGTCCGCTTCAACGTGCGCGTTGAAAAGACGGAAGACGCCGATTTTGCGAATGGCGAGATCAAGCGGCTTATCGAGGCCGCCGGCAAGCGCGAGGGCTATGCGGCGCATGTTCACGGCGGTTTCGCGCGCCCGCCGAAGCCGATGACGCGCGAACTCGAAGCCTTCTTTAACGCCCTTAAAGGCTGCGGCGTCGAGCTTGGGCTCGATATCGGCTGGAAAGCGACCGGCGGCGTCTGCGACGGCAACAATATCGCGGCGGCCGGCATTCCGGTCATCGACACGCTCGGCGCGCGCGGCGGCGACATTCATTCCTCAGGCGAATTCGTCAAGCTCGACTCGCTTGAAGAACGCGCAAAGCTTTCCGCGCTTCTGCTTCTCCGCGTCGCTGCGGGCGACATTCCCAATCCCGGAGCCAAACTTCAATGAGCGTCCCGTTCATTCGGCCGGTGAGGCCGGAAGACTTTGCGCAACTGCGCGAATTCGCCCGCGTGACGGGCGGCGGCATGACAAACCTGCCGGATGACGACAAGGCGCTGCGCGGCCGCATCGCGCACGCCGTTTCAAGTTTCGCCTCCGGCGCAAGGGAGCCGGGGCCCGAAGTCTACATGATGGTGCTCGAAAAGGACGGCAAGGTGCTCGGCACGACCGGCGTCTTCGCCTCCATCGGCCTCAGGCAGGGCTTCATCAATTACAAGCTCATCGACGAAGTGCATTATTCGGAAGAGTTCGACCGCACGACGCGCCGAACCGTCCTGATGCCGAGCCATGATTTCACCGGCTGCGCGGAAGTCGGCATGTTGTTCGTCTCGCCCGACGCGCGCGGGATCGGGGCCGGCAAGCTCTTGGCGCGGTCGCGCTATCTCTTCATCGCCCAAAAACCGGAAATCATCGCCGATCATATTTGCGCCGAATTGCGCGGCTGGCGCGGCGATGACGGCGATCAGCCCTTCTGGGAGTCGGTCGGTCGGAATTTCTTCGAAATGAGTTTCGAGGAAGCCGACCTGCACAATGCAGCGCATGGCAACCAGTTCATCCAGGATCTGATGCCGCGTCATCCGGTGTATACGGTCTTCCTGTCGAAAGCCGCGCGCGATTGCATCGGTCGCCCTCATAAGGGCGCGCAGCCGGCCTATGACATGTTGATCGCAGAAGGCTTCGAGTGGGACAATTACGTCGATATTTTCGACGGCGGCCCGCTCGTTGACGCGAAGACGAGCCAGATCCGCACGATCCGCGAGAGCGCGGTGAAGCGTCTCGCCGCGACGGAAGACGTCAAGGACGGGCGGAAAATGCTGATGGCGGCGGGCGCCGTTTCGTCTTTCCGCTGCATTCAGGAAACCGGGCGCGTCGACGGCGATGCGCTCGTTATCTCGAAAGCGGCGGCGAAGGCGCTCAACGTGAAAATCGGCGATGACGTTCGTTGCATTGCGTGGTGAGCGGCCTAAAAAAGGATCAGGCGGAACAGCGGGCGATTGAATGAGGATTTTCGGCGCAATCGCGATCATTGTCGGCTGCCTGATGGGTGCGCCGGCGCTCGCCTTGCTCGCTGGCGGAAAGGCTGTTTATCGCGCGATTGATGAAGCTATGGGGCCGTTCTTTCCTTTCTTCGTCGATCTTGTCGGCGATGTCGCCAATCAGGCGCATCTCACCGGCGCCAAAATGCTGGCGGCCTCGCTCGTCATGATCATCGGCGGCATGTATCTGCGACGTTCATCCAGAGAACCGGAAAACAAAGAGCGAAACCCATGAATTTCATCAATGGCGAATGGAGCGAAGGCCGCGGGAGCCCGGTTCAGTCGTTCAACCCTTCGACGGGCGAAAAGGTTTTTGAAGCCGCGTCCGCGACGCGCGAGGATGTCGGCGCCGCGATCAGCGCCGCGCGCAAGGCGTTCGACGGCTGGGCGCTGACGCCGCTTGAGAAGCGTATCGCCATTCTTGAGCGCTTCCGCGATTTCGTGCAGCGCGACGCGGAAGATCTCGCGCGGCTTATCTCGATGGAAACCGGCAAGCCGTTCTGGGAGACGAAAACGGAAGCGGCCGCCGTCGCCGGCAAGGTTGATATCTCGGTTCACGCCTATCGCGAACGCACCGGCGAGAAATCGGCGGCGATGGGCGCGGGCCGGAGCGCGCTGCGCCACAAGCCGCACGGCGTGATGGCGGTGCTTGGCCCGTTCAATTTTCCAGCGCATTTGCCGAACGGACACATCGTGCCGGCCCTCATCGCCGGCAACACGATCGTATTCAAGCCGTCGGAACTGGCGCCCGGACCCGGAGCCTTTCTGGTTGAGAAATTGGAAGAGGCGGGGGTTCCCGCCGGCGTCGTCAATCTCGTCCATGGCGGTCGCGAAACCGGCGAGGCCGTGTTGGATCTCGGCGGGATCGACGGCGTTCTTTTCACCGGCGGTTATAAAACCGGCCTCGCCATCCACAAGAAATTCGCCGACCGGCTCGACGTCATCACGGCGCTTGAGCTTGGCGGCAACAACCCGCTCATCTGGTGGGATACGGACGATGTCGACGCGGCGGCCTTCACTGTCGTCCAGTCGGCGTTTTTAACCTCGGGCCAGCGCTGCACCTGCGCGCGGCGCCTGATCGTGCCAGAAGGGCCGGACGGCGACAAATATATCGACGCGCTCGCGAAATTGCGCGACCGGCTGATTATCGACCAACCCTTCGCCGACCCGCAGCCCTTCATGGGCCCGGTCATTTCGCCGCGCGCCGCGGAAGCGTTGGAGCGCGCTTTCGATTTTCGCGCCGATCAGGGCGGCGAGGTCATTCGCGCGCTGTCGGTGCAGGACGAGGGTTCGGCCTTCGTCTCGCCGGGCATCATCGATTTGACGCGCGCCGAAGCCATTCCGGATGAGGAGCATTTCGGGCCGATGCTCGCCGTCTATCGCGCGCCGACATTCGACATGGCGATCGCGCGCGCCAATGCGACATCCTTCGGCCTTTCCGCCGGCCTGCTCTCCGACGATGCGAAGAAGTGGGAAAAATTTCTCGCTTTGAGCCGCGCGGGCATTGTCAACTGGAACCGCCAGACCACGGGCGCCGCCTCATCGGCGCCGTTCGGCGGAATCGGCCATTCCGGCAATCATCGCCCTGCCGCCTATTACGCCGCGGACTATTGCGCCTATCCCGTCGCGTCGATGGAGGGCGAGAAACTGCTCGCGATGCCGGAAGGGCAGGTTGGGGTGCGATGACCCATCACGAAGTGAATTTCGACGGATTGATCGGCCCGACGCATAATTACGCCGGGCTTTCCTTCGGCAATCTCGCGTCCGCCAAAAACAAAGGCGCGGCGTCTAATCCGCGCGCGGCCGTGCTGCAGGGTCTTGCGAAAATGCGCGCCGTCAGGGACCTCGGCCTCAATCAGGGTTTCCTGCCGCCGCTGGATCGTCCGTCCTTGAAAACCTTGCGCGCCCTCGGCTTTCGCGGCGGCGATCATGAAGTGATCGCGAAGGCGGCGAAGACGGCGCCGGAAATTCTCGCCAATTGCTACGCCGCGTCCTCCATGTGGACGGCGAACGCCGGAACCGTCGCGCCGTCGCCCGATACGGTGGACGGCAAGGTCCATTTCACGCCCGCCAATCTCGCCGCGAATTTTCACCGCGCGATTGAAGCGGATGCGACAGCGCGCACGCTGAAACACATTTTCGCCAGCGACAGGCATTTCGCTCATCACCCGCCTCTGCCGGGCGGCGTTCATTTCGGCGATGAGGGCGCCGCCAATCACGGGCGGCTCGCCGAAAGCCATGACCAGAAGGGCGTGCATCTCTTCGTCTACGGCATGGACGGCGACAAATTCCCGGCGCGGCAGAAAAGGCGCGCGAGCGAAGCTGTCGCGCGCAATCATTTGCTCGACGAGAAGAAGACCGTATTCGTCCAGCAGTCCAAGACCGCGCTCGACGCGGGCGCGTTCCATAATGACGTCGTCGGCGTCGCCAACGGAACCGTTCTTTTCCTGCATGAGCAAAGCTTTGAAGACCGCGCGGGCGCGCTCGCCGCGATAAAAAAGGCTGCGCCCTTTGTCGAGATCGTCGAGGCGAAGGCGGCGGCGGTGAGCCTTGAAGACGCGATCGCCTCTTATCTTTTCAATTCGCAATTGCTGAGTCTGCCGGGCGGGGAAATGGCGCTCGTTCTGCCGAAAGAGTCCGAGGAAAATACGCGCGTTAAAGCCTTCGTCGATGAGACCCTCGCGAAAAACAATCCGATCAACCGCGCCGTCTATATGGATGTTCGCGAGTCGATGCGAAACGGCGGCGGCCCCGCCTGTCTCCGCCTGCGCGTCGTTCTTTCCGACGAGGAACTCGGCGCGACGAACCGCAATTTCATTCTCGATGACGACGCCAAATTCGACGCGCTTGAGGCATGGGCGAAAAAGCACTATCGCGACAAGCTGACGCCCGACGATCTTAAAGATCCGAATTTCATGGATGAATCGCTCGCCGCGCTCGACGCGCTGACCCAGATCCTCAAAATGGGCGCGTTTTACGATTTCCAGCGTTGATCCGGCGTTGTCGCATATCGCGCGGCGGTTAATTTCCGACGCCCGGATAAAGGCCGAGATACATCACCGAGAAGTCAATCGTGTTCGATGTGAAATGCGCCGCCATCGGCGCGAGAAGGTTGCGGTCTGCGGCGAGATAAAGCGCGCCGAGGAAGACGCCGGCGACGATCGTTTCGATGACGCCGGGCAGTCCCTGATAGAGATGGGCGAAGCCGAAGCCGACATTGACGAGAATGAGCGCGGCGACCCACGCCATGCGGCTTTCGCCGAGCAGGCTCGCCACGCGCGGCAGCGCGTAGCCGCGCCAGACCATTTCCTCTCCGAACGCGGCGAGAACGAGGTTGAGCCCGAGGAGCAAAAGCAGGATTTTGAAATTGCCGACGACAGGATCGAATTCGTGAAGATCGGGCAATTCGCCGGTGAGCTTCAGAATCGCATTCTGCAGAATGAAAAACTCAAAGGAAAATATCGCTATTCCCGCAATAAGGCCGAGTCCCGTAAGTTTAAGCCAGTGCGCCGGAAAAGCGAAGCCGACCGACTTCCAGGTGACGCGCCGCATCGCCATGAAGATCCATGCGATGAAAAACAGCGGTATGGTTTTCGACAAGGGAATGTATCCCGCCCAGTCGGCCCAGAAGATTGCGGCGACAACGGCGAACTCAACGACGAAAAGGCGCGGCGCTGGATGTTGGGATCGATAGGCGGACATGGCGTTTCTCCGTAGGCAATTGATTACAGATCCATCATGATTTCGCTGAGAAGGCGCTGGGCGGCGCTCGCGGCGCGCCACATCAGGACGGCGCCGAGAGCGCCGACCGCAAGACCGAGCGATGGCGCGAGGACGGGATCGCCGCCTCCTTCGGCAAGGCCGAGCAGGCGGACCTGAAAGTCGTCCGCTGACAGACGAAAGACGCCGATGCGGTCGGGGGCGACGATGTTGCCGATCGACAGGATTCCCATAAGAGCGCCGATGCCGGCTGTTCCAAGCGCGACGGCGGCGCGTCCTGCGCGCGCGCCGCCGATGGCGACAGCGGCGAGCGCCGCCCGCCAGCCTGAACCGGCGCGCGGCGGGGCTTTGACGACAGCGTCGGCGATCAGCGGGGCGACAAAATCAGCCGGGTCGCCGAGACGGGCGAGCGCGTTCCTGACCCGTTCGGCTTCCGGCAGGTCGCACGCATCCTGCGCGACGCTTTCACGGACATGGGCGGTCAAATCTTCAATCAATTGCCGGCGTATGTCGCGCGACACGGCGCCGAGGATCAGTTCGGCGCGCAGCCTGTAACGGCGCCATGTCCGTTCCGCTTCGATGTCTTCAAACATTGCGCGCTCCTGATTTGCGGACCGCACCCGCCATATCTTCCCAGACGGCGCGCATTTCCTTCAGCGCGTTTTTCCCGTCCGGGGTGAGGTCGTAATATTTGCGGGCCGGCCCTTTTTCGAGATGCTCCCAGCGGTGCTGGATGAACCCTTCTTTCTGAAGCCGGGCGAGAATCGCGTAGAGCGTGCCGTCATTGATCTCGATGCCGCTCGAGTCGCGGATGCGCTCGACAAGCTCGTATCCGTAATGCTCTCGCCGGCCGAGCAGGTTGAGCACGAGGAGTTCCAGGAACCCCTTGCGCGCCTGCGACGTCCAGTTGGCGAGAAACGCCGCCTGTTTTCCAGGTTTCATAGGTCATCGTATCACTAGATACCTAGTAATGAAAGGTATATGATCGGTTGGAAAGCCCGATGCGCCGAAGCGCCGGCGGCGCGCGGCGAAACGAAGGTTCAGATGACGGATTTATCGCCCGATATTGGCGGGAAGCGGCGTGACGACTTTTCGTTCGACCTCGCGCAGGGTGAAGCTCGATTCAACCGTCGCGACTTTCGGCATCCTGAGGATCGTTTCCGACAGGAACACTTCGTAGGCGGAGAGGCTGGGGATTACGACGCGGATGAAATAGTCGAACTTCCCCGTGACAAGATAGCATTCCATCACTTCGGGGCGTTTTCTGATCGCCGCCTCGAATTCGCGCAGCGTCGTGTCGTCCTCGCGTTCAAGCTTGACGAGGATGATCACGGTGACGTTGACGCCGAGCATCTCGCGATTGAGTTCGGCGTGATAGCCCTTGATGATCCCTTCCGATTCCAGCCGCCGCAGGCGTCTCAGGCAGGGCGTCGGCGAGAGCCCGACCTTGTCGGCGAGGTCGGCGTTGGTGATGCGAGCATCTTCTTGCAGGTGGCGCAAAATGGCGTGGTCGATCTGGTCAAGCTTCATGGAATGACATATCCGGGGTCACTGGCTTCGCGCCATAATGCGCTCCTTATTTGGCAGCATATGCTAAGAGTCAAGCGGATCCGGCGCCAGTTTGAAGAATAACGCTCCGGCGAGCAGGCTAAATTGCCGCCGCTTTGACGGGCTTCGCGCGGACGGCGCGGCGGTGGAGGGAAGACATGGACGCAGAAGAGATCGCCGTTGAGGGATGGCGCAAGGTTGTGCGCTTTCGGGATCGGGACGCCGGGCTCGACGCGATTATCGCCGTCCATGATGCGACGCTGGGGCCGGGCTGCGGCGGGTGCCGCATTCGTCCTTATAAAACCCTCGACGCCGCGCTCGACGACGTCAAACGCCTGTCGCGCGGCATGACCTTCAAGAACGCGCTTGGCGGCATTCCCTTCGGCGGCGGCAAGGCGGTCATCATCGCCGATCCGAAAACGCAAAAGACGCCGGAAATGATGCGCGCTTTCGGCCGCGCCGTCGAAAGCCTTGAAGGGCTCTATTATACGGCGGAGGATTCAGGCGTCACCGAACACGATATGGAAATCGTTCACAGCGTGACGCGCTATGTCGCCGGCATTCGCGAGAAAGACGTCGGCGGCAATCCCTCGCCCTTTACGGCGCGCGGCGTTTGGCGCGGCATCGAAGCGGCGGCGAAAGCCAAACTCGGCCGCGAAACGCTGGACGGCGTCAGCGTCGCCATTCTCGGCGTCGGCGCGGTCGGCATGGCGCTCGCCGAATTGCTGCATGACGCCGGCGCGAAGCTGGTCGTCGCCGACATCAACGAGGCGTCGGTCAAGGAAGCCGTCAAACGATTCGGCGCGACCGCCGTTTCGCCGGACGACTGCATCGCCGCCGATGTCGATATTTTCAGCCCCTGCGCGCTTGGCGGATCGATCAACAAGGATTCGATCGGGCGTCTCAAAGCGAAGATCGTCGCCGGGGCGGCGAACAATCAGCTGCTGACCCCGGAAATGGACGCGGCGCTTTATGATCGCGGCGTTCTTTATGCGCCGGATTACGTGATCAATGCGGCGGGCGTCATTTCCGTTGGTCTCGAAATCCTCGGGACATGGTCGGAAGCGGAACTCAACCGCCAGATCGACGCGATCGGCCCGCGGCTCGCGGCGATTTTCGAGCGTTCCGCGCAAACCGGGCGCCCGACCGGCGAGATCGCCGACAAGATGGCGCTCGAAGTGATCGCAAAGGGGCGGGAGGCGGCGTAACCTGGTTTAATACGGCCTTCCGCCTGATCCGGTGACACATCCGTGATCGCCGCTCTGTTTTCCTGAAGCGTTCGGCGCAGTAAGGTCGCCTCAAAACCAAACAGCCAAGAGGAGCCCCGAAATGAAAAACGACATCGTTATCGCCGGCATGGCCAGGACGCCGATCGGGAATTTCATGGGCGCGTTTTCGGGCGTTCCGGCGACCGCGCTTGGAAGCCACGCGATCAAGGCGGCGATGGCGCGCGCAGGCGCGAAGGCGGACGATGTCGGCGAAGTGCTGATGGGCTGCGTGTTGCCGGCCGGATTGGGCCAGGCGCCGGCGCGTCAGGCGGCGCTCGGCGCGGGGCTGCCGCTCTCGGCCGGCTGCGTCACCGTCAACAAGGTTTGCGGCTCCGGCATGAAGACGGTGATGTTGGCGCATGATTCAATCGCGGCGGGCGTCAACGATGTCGTCGTCGCGGGCGGCATGGAGGCGATGACGAACGCGCCGCATCTTCTCCCGACCGGACGCAGCGGCATCAAATACGGCGCCGGCCAGATCTTCGATCACATGGCCTATGACGGTCTTGAAGATCCGAAAAATCACGGCGCGATGGGAACATTCGCCGAGAAATGCGCGCGCGAATGGCAATTCTCCCGCGCTGAGCAGGATGAATTCTCGATGCGTTCAGTGACGCGCGCGCAAGAGGCGATCAAGACCGGCAAGTTCGCCGCTGAAATCGCGCCCTATGAAATTCAAACGCGCAAGGGCGCCGTCACGGTCAAGGACGACGAAAAACCGGCGACGGTCGATTCCTCGAAAATCCCGACGCTCAAGGCGGCGTTTGAAAAAGACGGCACGGTGACGGCGGGATCTTCGTCGGCGATTTCCGACGGCGCGGCGGCGCTCGTCATCACGCGCGGGTCGAAAGCGTCGAACGCCGTCGCGCGCATCGTCGCGCACGCAACGCATTCGCAGGAGCCGGAATGGTTCACGACGGCGCCGGTCGATTCGATCCGCAAATTGCTGGACCGCGCCGGCTGGGCCGTAAAGGATGTCGATCTTTTCGAGATCAACGAGGCGTTCGCCGTCGTGCCGATGGCGGCCATGCGCGAATTGAAAATCCCGGCTGAGAAAGTGAACATCCATGGCGGCGCGATCGCGCTCGGCCATCCGATCGGCGCCTCCGGCGCGCGCATCATCGTCACGCTCATCAACGCGCTGAAACAGACCGGCGGCAAGCGCGGCGTCGCCTCGCTCTGCATCGGCGGCGGCGAAGCGACGAGCGTCGCGGTGGAGTTGGCATAAAGCGCCGGAATTTATTCCGGAATTGCAAACTCCGATATCCGCTCATTCCGGCGAAAGCCGGAATCCAGAATTGTAGAAGGCGTGCTTGTCGCATCTGGATCCCGGCTTTCGCCGGGATGAGCGGGGGATATGCCGCCGTCGAATAATCGCTTGAGATCCTTACCCGAACACTTTCCGCAAAATCTCGCTCGTGCGCTTCGCCGGGTTGGCGCGGATCGCGGCTTCTTCCTTCGCGATGTAAACGAACATGCCGTCGAGGCCCCATTGAACGCCGTGACGGATGAGATCGTCCTTGGCGTCGGCGCCAAGCTGCGGCGCGAGCGGGATCGATTTGAGGCTCGCCGTCAGATTGTCGAGCGTCTTGATCGCGCCCGCCTGCTCAAGCGCCGTCGTCATGATCGGCGTGAAGAGGCCGGTCAGCGGCGTGAATGTGCGGCCTTTCAGATAATCGGTGGCGGCGTTGTCGCCGCCGCGCACGATGCCGACAGCGTCGCTGATCGACATCGAAGAAATCGCATCGACGAAGATCTTGCGCGCCTGCGGGACCGCCGCCTCGGCGCCGCGATTGAGTTGCGTTTCAAGAGTGTCGAGCGGGCCGGAAAGGCCGAAGCGCGACAACGATCCTTGAATATTTTTCAATCGCTGCGGCAGCGGGATGCGAATGAGGTTGTTGAGCAGGAACCCGTCCTTGACCCCGATCGTCGAGATCGCATGGCTGACGCCGTTATTGAGCGCGGCGCGAATGCCGGCCGCAGCGTCAGCTTGCGTCAGGCCGCCGCCGC
>CALAZI010000053.1 GCA_937895955.1 uncultured Alphaproteobacteria bacterium
TGGTGCCGCTTAGGTGACTCGAACACCTGACCCCATCATTACGAATGATGTGCTCTACCAACTGAGCTAAAGCGGCTTGCTCCGACGCCCTAGGGGCCGGAAGGGGGGTTCTTTAGCTTCTCCCCCCCGCTTCCGCAAGCGGGCTCTCTAGGCGCCTGAAGAGCGGCCCGCTCTCAGGCGCGCAGCGCGCCGCCCGTCGCCTTTTCGACGGCGGCGACAATCGCGCCGCCGATCCGCTCGATCTCCTCGTCGGTGAGCGTCTTGTCGCGCGGCTGCAGCGTCACCTCGACGGCGATAGACTTCTTGCCCTCGGCGATTCCCTTGCCCTGATAGACGTCAAACAGGCCGACATCGGCGATGAGCTTTTTTTCGGCCCCGCGCACCGCCTTAATCAGCGCTTCGGCTGTGACGCCTTCATCGACGACAAAGGCGAAATCGCGCCGTACAGGCGACAGGTCCGCGGCGTCAAGCGCCGGCTTCGTCTTCGTCGGCTTGGGCTTCGGCGCCGGGATCGCGTCAAGAAAAACCTCAAAACCATAGACAGGTCCGTCAACATCCATCTCCTTGAGGATGCGCGGATGAATTTCGCCGAAATGCGCGAGCGCCAGTTTCGGTCCGAGACGCAGAACGCCTGAGCGTCCCGGGTGATACCAATCGGGCGCGTCCGTCGTCGTTTGCGCCTGATCGACATTGGCGCCCGCCGCTTCAAGCGCCGCAATCGCGTCAGCCTTTACGGTGAAGAGATCATCACGGCGTTCCGTCTTCGCCCAGTGGCGTTTCGGATTTGAAAGGCGCGCGCCGCCGGCGACGCTTCGCTGGCCGTCCGGGCGATCGGATGCGTAAACGGGCGCGACTTCAAACAGCGCAAGATCGTCAATGCTGCGATCGGCGTTGCGCTGCAGCGCCGCAATGAGATTCGGCAACATCGAAGGGCGCATCGCGCCGAGATCGGACGAAATCGGATTGGCGAGAATGAGCCCTTGCGCCGCGAGCCAATTGCGGCCGTCGCAGAAAAGCGCCGCATGACGCTCATCCGTGAAAGACCACGTCACGCATTCGAGCATGCCGCGCGCGGCGAGCGCGCGCTTGACGAGCCGGCGACGATCCTGGGCCCGCGTCAGCTTCGGCCGCTCGACGGCGGTTCGGGCGGGAAGCGTCGCAGCGGGAAGCGCGTCGAAACCGGCGATGCGCGCGATCTCTTCGACAAGATCCGCCTTGCCTTCGACATCGGGTCGCCAGGAAGGGACATCCACGAGCCACGGATCGGCGCGCGAGACTTTAAAGCCGAGCGCCGACAGGATCGCTTCCGATTTTTCCGGCGGAACGTCGACGCCGGTGAGGCGTTTGACTTCCGACGGCGGAAAATCGACCACTTTTTCAAATTTCGGCTTCGCGCCGGCGATCAGAATCTCGCTCGGCTCGCCGCCGCAAAGGTCAAGAATGACGCGCGTCGCCATTTCAAGACCGGGAACGACGAAGTTGGGATCGACCCCACGCTCGAAACGGTGACGCGCATCGGAATGAATGCCGGTCTTGCGGCCGGTCTTCGCCGTCCGCAACGGGTCGAAATAGGCCGACTCGATGAAGACGTTGACGGTCTTATCCGTACACCCCGTATCTTCGCCGCCCATCACGCCGCCAAGACCGAGAACGCCGTTATCGTCGGCGATGACCGTCATTGTCTCATCGATTTCGTAGGTCTTGCCGTCGAGCGCGAGGAAGCTCTCGCCCTTCTCGCCGAGACGCGCGCGAATCTCGCCCTTGAGCTTGTCGGCGTCGTAAACGTGCAACGGACGCGCCCGGTCATAAGAAAGCAGGTTCGTCACATCGACTAGCGCTGAGATCGGGCGAAGGCCGATTGCGCGCAGCCGGTCAGCGAGCCATTTCGGCGAGGGGCCGTTCTTGAGCCCGCGAATGATCCGGCCGGCGAAGATCGGACAGGCGTCTTCGGCGCCGGCCGGGAAACGCAGGCCGATCTTTTGCGGACAGGGATAGCCGCCTTTGACAGGCTGAGGCGCTTTCGTAACGAATTTGCCGAGCCCCGCAGCGGCGAGATCGCGCGCGACGCCCGCGACGCCGTTCGTATCCGGCCGATTGGGCGTCACCTCAAACTCGATGACCGGATCGTTCGCGCCGAGCCATTCGGCGATCGGATCGCCGATCTTCGCGTCCGCCGGCGCCTCGATGATGCCGTCATGATCGTCGCCCACCATCATTTCGCGCGCCGAACACATCATGCCATGCGATTCAACGCCGCGGATTTTCGCTTTTGTCAGCGTGACATCAATGCCCGGCACATAGGCGCCGACCGCCGCATAGGCGACCTTGATCCCCTTGCGCGCGTTTGGCGCGCCGCAAACGATCTGCAGCACGCCATCCTTAGTCGCGACCTTGCAGACCTTGAGCTTGTCGGCTTCAGGATGCTTTTCGGCCTCAAGAACCTCGCCGATCGTAAAAGCCTTCAGGCGCTCGACGGGGTCGTCGACATGCTCAACCTCAAGACCGACGGCGATCATCGCCGCAACTATGTCGTCGAGCGATGCGCCTGTTTCGAGGTGTTCTTTCAGCCAGGACAACGTGAATTTCATTCTGATTTAGCCTCATCCTTGGCGAATAAGCCGCCGAATATCCGCGTCGGTGCCGGACAGGTTTTGACATCGGCGCTGCGCGCCTGGTCGCGCGACTGCCAGCAGCGGTCGAACACGGAGCAATAGCAAACCTCAAGCACGACGTCCGGCGCGCCGCCTTCGAGATATCGGGCCGCAAGCGCCTGAAAGGCCGCATCCGTCTCCTCGCCGGCGCTCCACGTTCCTTTCATGACCGTGACGGATTCTCCTGCGGCAAGAACCGCCCCCTCCAGATCATTGCCGTTGAACGCCATCGATCCAGTGATCTCGGCGCCGAACAGCGTCTCCTCAAGCTCTCGCCAGCGATGCGCCGCAGCGCCATTAAGCTTCAGCGATATCGATTCAACAAGCGCAGGTCCGACCCCGGCGTTTTCGACGACGAATTCCAGCGTGCGAGAATTCTCATCGCCTGAGATGACGAAATCGGACGAAACAATCGGCCATACGCTGGCGTGCTTTTGCGCACGCATCACTTGCGCCTGATCCCAGGCCACGCAGAGGGCGCTGACGCCGACAATCATCGCCACGATCGAACCCACCGTTTCGAAATTGAGCGGTCCGGCGTTTTTTTCATCAGCCATCAAAGGTTCTCCACAACGCGCGTCAGCGCCGCCTTGACGGTTTTCGCAGCGTCATCGAGAGCAGGATCGCCGACGCGGCCCAATGAGGCGACAGGATCGACGGCGGCGACTTCAACGCCCGCATTCGTCTGCTGCACGATGATATTGCAGGGGAGCATGACGCCGATCTTGTCCTCGATCGACAAGGCGCCATGCGCCATTTTCGGATTGCAGGCGCCGAGAATGCGATAGGGACGAAAATCGACGTCGATCTTTTTCTTCAGCGTCGCCGAAACGTCGATATCGGTGAGAACGCCGAAGCCTTCCTTTTTCAACGCCTCGACAACGCGCGCAATGACGTCCTCGAAGGCGCCCGACACGGTCTTGGCGATATAGTAGCTCACAGCGTCCTCCTATCGTGAAAGACCGGTCGAAAGATTCGGCTGGTCAAGCGGGTCAAACCCGTAATGCCGAAGCCAGCGCGCATCCGCCGCGAAAAAATCGCGAAGATCGGGAATGCCGTATTTCAGCATGGCGAGGCGATCAACGCCCATGCCGAAAGCGAAGCCCTGATATTCGTCGGGATCAAGGCCGCAATTTTTGAGGACGTTCGGATGCACCATGCCGCAGCCGAGAATCTCCATCCATTTCTCGCCCTGGCCGATGCGGATCTCATTGCCGACGCGCTCATAGCCGATGTCCATTTCGGCCGACGGCTCGGTGAAGGGAAAGAAGTGCGGCCGAAAGCGCGTCTTGACGCTGTCGACTTCGAAAAACGCCTTACAGAACGCCTCAAGGGTTCCTTTAAGATGGCCCATATGCGTTTCGCGGTCGATGACGAGACCCTCGACCTGGTGAAACATCGGCGTATGCGTCTGATCTGAATCGCAGCGATAGGTGCGGCCCGGAATGACGATCCGGATCGGCGGCTTTTGCGACATCATCGTGCGAATCTGCACCGGGCTCGTATGCGTGCGAAGCAGCATTCGGGAACCGTCTTCTTTCTCATTAAAGAAGAACGTGTCGTGCATTTCCCGCGCCGGATGATCGGGGGGAAAATTCAGCGCCGTGAAATTGTGGAAATCATCCTCGATATCCGGCCCCTCGGCGACGTCGAAGCCCATTGCGGAAAAAATCGCAATGATCTCTTCCGTCACCTGGGTCACCGGGTGAATGCGCCCTTTCGGCAATGGCGCGATCGGCAGCGTTACATCGACCTTTTCTGTCGCGAGACGGCGGTCCAGCTCGGCGTCTTCAAGCTTCTTTTTCTTTTCATCGATCGCCAGGGCGATCTTGTCCTTGAGCGCATTCAGCGCCGCACCGGCGGTTTTGCGTTCTTCCGGGCTCATCTTGCCGAGCGCTTTCATGCGTTCTGAAATAACGCCCTTCTTGCCGAGCGCTGAAACGCGCACGTCTTCCAGCGCCTGGATCGTCCCGGCGTCGGCGACTTTCGTCAGCGTTTCGCGTTCAATCGTTTCAATGTCAGCCATAGCGTGCGCTTTCCGGTTCAGTCGCTTTTGTGCTGGTCGATCGCGTCGCGCACCGCATCCAGAGGGAGCGCGTCAACACGGACGAGTTCGTCTTTATACGTATCGTAGCCCTCAATCGATTCAGCCATAAGGAGAGAGTTGAGAATGGCCTCTTCGGTCGCTTCGATCGCCGCCTGCGAAAGCGGCGAAAAAAGATCGTTGGGAATATCCTCTATCGCCGATGCGGCCGATCGCCTCGACGGCGTGCGCCTCACGCTTTCAGCCGTCGAGAATGAAATCACATAATCGCCCGATCCATTCGTCATCGACGCGCCGGTGCGGGCGAGGCCGGCGAGCGCGCGGCGCGCAAGACGTTCAAGGTTGCGATCGGAGAGCGGCGCATCGGTCGCCAGCACAATGATGACAGAGCCGTCCGCATCGCCGCGGTCGACATGCTCTTTCAGATAATAGCGGCCGAGCCTTTCCCCGATCGGCGCGCCGTCCATCGAAAGAACGCCGCCGAAATTCGACTGCACGAGAACGCCGACGCCATAGCCGCCCAATTTCTCGGGAAGCCTGCGCGAACTGGTGCCGACGCCGCCTTTCCAGCCGAAAGCGCGCACGCCGCGGCCGGCGCCCACCGATCCCTCTTTAACCGGACCGCCTTCGGCGGCGTCGATCGCTCGGCGGATGAGTTTCGGCGTCAGCGCGCGCTTGCGGATGTCGTTCAATCCGCCGTCATTGGTTTCGCCGACGACAGCGTTGACGGACCCGACGCGCTCATTGCCGGGCTGTTCGAGAGTCCATTCGATCGCGGCGATCATTCCTTCCGCGACATTCAACGTATTCGTCAGGATGATCGGCGCTTCTATTTCCCCAAGCTCCATGACTTGCGTCGAACCGGCGAGCTTGCCGTAGCCATTGCCGACGACGACGGCCGCCGGCACCTTATCCTGATAGAGATTGCCGCCATGCGGCAGGATCGCCGTTGCGCCAGTGCGAATGGTTTTTCCCTTGTCGAGCGTCACATGGCCGATCTTCACGCCCTCAATGTCGGTGATCGCATTCATAGGGCCAGGCTGAAGAACGCCGGGCGTAATCCCGAGCGAGCGAGCGCGGACGCGCTCCTCCGCCGAGGCGTCGGCGCCAAACGCCGCCATGAAAGCGGCGACGGCGAGAACGGCTTGCAGCCGAATGATCACTTGACTTGCTCCAAAAGAAAAAGCGTCACCTTACGAGTGACGCTTTTCGAAATTCATCCGTCCACGTCACCCGGTTCGTATTCGCGTTCGCCGGGCGAGGCGAAAAGAAACTACGCGGCGAGCGCCGCTTTCGCCTTTTCCGCCAGGGCCTTGAACGCCTCGGGCTCCTTCACGGCGAGATCGGCGAGAACCTTGCGGTCAACCTCGACGCCCGCTTTCGAGAGCCCGTCGATAAATCGGGCGTAGGTGAGGCCAAGCTCGCGCGCGCCGGCGTTGATGCGCTGGATCCAGAGCGAGCGGAAATTGCGTTTCTTCGCGCGGCGGTCGCGATAGGCGTACTGGCCGGCTTTCTCGACGGCCTGACGGGCGACGCGGATCGTGTTCTTGCGGCGGCCGAAATAACCTTTGGCGGCCTTGGTGACTTTCTTGTGCTTGGCGTGGGACGTAACGCCCCGTTTGACACGTGACATGGTCTGGCCTCCTAACGGCTATACGGCATGTATTTTTTGACGATCTTCGCGTCCTGGTCGGACAAGCAGTCCGCGCCGCGGTTTTGACGGATGTATTTTCCGTTGTGCGAGATCAGTCGGTGCCGTTTGCCGGCGGCGCCGGCTTTGACCTTGCCGGAGGCGGTCATTTTGAAGCGCTTTTTAGCGCCTGACTTGGTCTTCATCTTGGGCATTTTGCGGTTCCTTAAATCGCCCCTTGATCTCGAAGAATCAGGGGCTCGCTTTATGACCGCCAAGGCATGCCTTTGGGCCCGGCGGCCGGTCAGAAGCGGCGGGTTATAGCCGAGAAGCGGCCGGAGGCAAGAGACTCAGGCCGCATCATGAAAAATGACGCCAAGCGCCATGCGCCGACCGGCGCGGATCGTCGACACGCCGTGGCGCATTTTCGCGCGATAGGAGCCGCCGCTCGCGCTTGAGACGGGTCGGTCGCTCACCGCGAAGGCGACCGCATCGCCCTCCTCCAGCGGAACCACATGAGCCCGCGACTGCATGCGCGGCCTCTGTTCCGTCAGCACGAACTCGCCGCCCTCAAAGTCCTTTCCGGGCGTTGAAAGCAAAATCGCGACCTGGATTGGAAATATTTCGGTACCGTAAAGGTCTTGATGTAGACTGTTGTAATCTCCCGGACCATAAGACAGGAGGAGCGGCGTCGGCCGGTTTTGTCCTGCCGCTGCGCAAAGGGAACGGTATGACCGATGGTTTTCAGGGATTTTCCCTTTAGCGCCGAGCCTCACGCGCCAGCGATTTCCAATCGGAACGAGATTTTTGAAGAAATCTTCTCGCAAAGCGCGAATATGGGCCGGCAGAGGATCAGCGAAATATTTGTATTCACCGGCACCAAAGCCGAAGTTCTTCATTTCGATGCGGGAACGAAAGAGACTTTGATTGGCGTAAGAAGCCCTCAGCGTGCTTGCCTCCTCAGCATCCAAAATTCTCCCAAGGCGAGCGAAGCCGTCGCGATCGAGCGCTGTCTGGGCCGACGCCCAGTCAAGTTCGGCAATCCTCTCCGTAAGCGATCCCGAGACGAGGCGATCAGGCCGGCAGCGTTTGCAGGGCCTGAAGCCGGCTTTTTCCGCTTCTGCGCGGGATCGGACGAAGGCGACATTCCGGCGCTGCGGCCGGCCGGGACAGGAGGGGAGGCAGTAAACCCCGGTCGTCGTCACGCATGAGTAGAACCGGCCGTCAGCCGCCCGGTCGCGGGTCGAAACGGCCCGCCAACGCGCGTCATCTCCCTCAAGACAGTATGGCGCCAAATGATCCTCCGCCGCTTCAGCGAGGCAGTTCTAGGGCGTCCGGGGGCCTAAAGCCGCCCGATTCCTGCGCCCAGCCGCGCCGGCTTGCGGCGAAGCGTTCCTCTGGAGCGACGATTGCGGTTGCGCGCCTTTCAGTTGTCGTGGGCATGGGGCCCAATTTTGGGTAGGCTGGTAAAAAAGGCGGTCGCGTGAAGAACCGAAACAGCTTGAGGGCGCATTCATCAACGTTATGGCTGCTGGCTGTCGGGCTCGTTCTAGCGACGGCCTTAACCGGCCGGGCGCTTGCGCAAGAGCCCATAGCGGTCGTCCCCTATCGTATCGACTATAACGGGCTCATCACCGTTGAAGCGAGCGTCAATGGGCGCGGGCCCTATGATTTCATCATCGACACCGGCGCAACGCTGACGCTTGCGTTTCAGAATCTAGCCGACAGCGAGGGGTTTCCTCCGACGGGCGGGCCGCCGCGGCGCGTTCTCGGCATTTCGGGCTCGTCAGATCTCGACACGTTCATTCTGGGCGACATCGCTTTAGGTCCGGCGGCTCTCAATGATCATATCGGTGTCATTCTTCCCGATTGGGGCGCGCCGCGTCGCACGCCGGCGGGAATTATCGGCATCGATTTTCTAAAACGATACGCTGTCGTCTTTGATGTCGATAAGAGGACGATCAGCCTTTATCCGCATGGCGCGATTCCGGAAGAGCGCATCAAGCGCTGGAAATCCGTCAAGCTGCAGGCGCGCACCTACGCCGCCGCGTCGGGCGCGCTTTATTCAACCAAAGGGCTTGTCAATCGATCGCCGACGACCTTCATCATCGATCTCGGTTCAGTCGCCACCATGATCAATTACCGCGCCGCGGAAGCGATGTTTTCAAGCGTCGTCAGCAAGGATCTCGGCGAAGGCTTCACCACGGGCAGCCGTCTCAGAGACGTTTTCGACGATCGAACGCGCGCGCGCACGGCGCTGCTCAATCGAATCCAGATCGGGCGCGCCACCTGGCGCAACGCCGGCGTATGGGTCTATGACGCGCCTATATTCGATGAAATAGAAGTCCAGCGGCTTCCATTCGGTCTTCTCGGCGCCGATTTGCTGGCGTCGCAGGATTTCGCGCTCGATTTCGGCGAGAACAGACTCTATTTGAGCAAGATCAAACAGCCTGATCGTTAGCGGTCGCCGGGGCGCGGAAATAGGGCTCAACGGCGCCCTTCACCTTGATCGTCAGCGGCTTTCCCTTGCGATCGACGGTCTTGCCGACAGAAACGCGGATCCAACCCTCCGACACGCAATACTCCTCGACATTCGTCCTGTCTTCGCCGTTGAAGCGAACGCCGACATCGCGCGCGAGAACCTCCTGACTGAAATAGGGGCTGTTCGGATCAACGCTGAGGCGATCGGGCGGCGCATCGGTCATGTCAGGAATCCTCACGTTTCTAAGGCGAACGCGACGATCCTTAGATCGACGCCGTTGCGAATACAATGTCGGCTTGTCATAGTCCACGCAGTTTCAAGCTAGGCTTATCGCAGCCCTTGACGAAGAGAGAGAGTATTATGATCGGCCGCATCTTCGCCATTTCATTGACCGCGGTTCTCGCAAGCCAGACGGCGTTCGCCGAAAACCTAGTCGTCATTCACGCGGGCGCGCTGCTCGCCGAACCCGGAAAAGGGGCGATCGCCGAGCAGTCCGTCATCATCAAAGACGGCAAGATCGACCGCATCGTTCCCGGCTATCTGGACGCGGCGGCGGTCGGCGCCGACGAAACGGACGCCGTCGAAACTATCGATCTTAAAAACAAATTCGTCCTGCCGGGGCTGATCGACAGCCATGTGCACATTCTCGGCGAAAACAATCCGCGGGCGCGATTGCAGCGCGTTGAGGAATCGGACGCCGACGACGCCATCGCCGGCGCCGGATTCGCGCGCAAGACGCTGATGGCGGGTTTCACGACCGTGCGAGACGTCGGCGCTGGATCGGGCGACGCCATTTTCGCGCTGCGTGACGGCATCGCGCGGGGCGATGTCGCCGGACCGCGCCTTTTCGCCTCCGGCTCGACGATTTCGGTCACCGGCGGTCATGGCGACGGCACGCAGGGTTATCGCGACGATGTCGCCGAACTTCTGCATTCTGAGGCGGTTTGCGACGGGGCGGCCGATTGCCGCCGCGCCGTGCGCAACCAGGTGCGGCGCGGCGCCGATCATATCAAGCTCACCGCGACAGGCGGCGTTCTTTCAAACACCGCCGCCGGCCTCGAACAGCAGTTTTTCGATGACGAACTTGGGGCGATCGTCGAAAGCGCGCATGCGATGGACCGCAAGGTGACGGCGCACGCGCATGGCGTCGCCGGCATTAACGCCGCCCTCAGAGCCGGCGTCGATTCGATCGAACACGGCACTTATCTCAACGACGACTCGATCAGGCTGTTCAAGAAAACCGGGGCCTATCTCGTGCCGACATTGCTCGCCGGCGAGACGGTCGTCGAATGGGCGAAGGACCCGAACTCATTCCTATTGCCGCCGCAACGCGCCAAGGCGCTTCAGGTCGGACCGACCATGCATGCGATGGCGGCGAAGGCGCATAGAGGCGGCGTCAAGATCGCCTTCGGCACGGACAGCGGCGTTTCCAAACACGGCGAGAACGCGCGGGAATTCGCGCTTCTCGTTGCGGCGGGAATGACGCCGATGCAGGCGATCCGGGCCGCGACCCTCAACGCCGCCGACCACCTTGGGCACTCGGATGCGCTGGGGTCGATCGCCCCCGGCAAGTACGCCGACATCATTGCGACCGACGGCGATCCGCTCGCCGACGTCAATGAGCTTCTCGACGTCGACTTCGTGATGAAAGGCGGGGTCGTCTACAAGAACGAGAATTAACCTCTCGTTTACGCGCAAGATCGGCGTTCATCTTACCGCGTTCTTAACTTGCATGCGCGATTTTCTCCTGAAAGCAGGATCAGGGGAGGCTCGCCCTCAATGCCCGACACCAATATCGAAACGCTCATCCGCAGCGTCGGCGCGGACGGCCATGTCAGCGCTGACGACGTTATATTCCTTCGTCGCAACGTCTTCGCCGACGGCGTCGTCAGCAGGGCCGAACTCGCCGCGCTTTTTGCGCTGGCCGAGAAAGCGCCGCAGGGCGATCCGGAATGGGCCGACTATTTCGCGGAAGCGTCAGCGGATTTCTTCCTGCGCGAGGAAGAACCGCACGGCTATCTCACCGATCAGGAATTTGAGCATCTTGAAGCCTTCGTCACGCGCGACGGCAAGAAGGCGAGCGCCATCGAACTGAAGCTTCTGGTCGCGCTGATGGAGAAGGCGACAGCGACGCCGCCCGCGATGGCCGAATTCGTCGCCGACCAGTTCCGCCGTCTCATCCGCGAGCGCAAGGGCGGCGCGCGCATTGGACGCAACGACGCCGACATGCTGCGCCGTTATCTTTATGCAGCCGCCGGCGACGGTTCGATTGCGGTGACGAAAGAAGAAGCCGAACTGCTGTTCGACCTTCATGAGATGACCTATGCGGCCGATAATGATCCGTCCTGGGCCGATCTCTTCATCAAGGCGATCGCGGCGCATCTGATGGCGCATGTCGGCTATCGTCCGCTGCCTCGTGAGGAAGCCCTGCGCCTCCATGACTGGGTCAAGGATCAGACGGTCAATCCGGCGGGCTTTTTCGGCCGCATGCTCTCGGGCGGTCTCGCCGGCATCCGCGAAGCCTATGGTCAAAAGCAATCATCAGCGGCCAGAAAGAACGCCGATGACGCGATCGCCGCGGCGATCGCCGAGCAGGTGACGGCGCAGGAGGCGGACTGGCTTGCCGACCGCATCGGCAAAAACGGCAAACTCGACAATATCGAGCGCGCGCTCGTCCATTACATGCGCGATCTCGGCGCGGAATTGCCGCCGAAGCTCGCCGCGCTCGTTGAAAGGGCGGCCTAACTCGTCTGCTGGCCTTTGCTGAAATGGCTGATGAAGGCGTTGATGACGTCCGCCCACCTGGCGACATTGCGCGAGACGTTTTCCATCGAGACGCCGCCATCGAGTTCGATGACGTAATCGACGCCGACCTCGTTCTTGCCCGGAATCACGTAGGCGCGGCCGAAAACCTGGCTGTCATTGAAGCGATTGACGATTTCATAATCCGAAGGCTTCGCGTCGCGGCCAAGCGAGAAATTGGCGAAAAAGACTAGCGTCGAGCAGGCCTTCGGCGCGCCGCTGCAATCAAGCGCGCGCACCCAATATTGCACATTATCGAGAGCGACATGCGCGACGGGGGCGCCGGTGCGCGCCTCCTCAATCATTCTCACCGTAAGACCGGCGTCCGAAAGGACAGCCTCGATCTCCGCCGCCGTCAGGGCCGACTTCGACTGGGCGAAAGCCGGCGCGCCTGACGCCAGCAGAAAGACGGCGATCAACGCCGATACGCGAACCATGACCATACCCCTCGCTTCCCCTTCAGCGATACTGCGGCAATCGGCGCGGCCTTGGCAATCATCGATATCTGATCCGCCAGGCTCTTCCGCGCGTTGACAGGGGGATCGGTGCGCCTATTGTCCGGGCCGCTTCGCTCTTTTTGCAATCCTCAAGGGAATTTTCAGGGAAAGATCAATGGCATCCGACCGCCCGCTCTCGCCGCATCTGCAAATCTGGCGCTGGACGCCGACCATGGCGGCCTCGATCACGCATCGCGCGACGGGCGTCGCGCTTTACGCCGGCACGATCCTTCTCAGCCTATGGGTCTTCGCGCTTGCGCAGGGCGAAAGCGCCTATGCGGCGCTCGCCGGCTTTCTCGGTTCTCCGATCGGCGTTTTCATCCTCTTCGGCTACGCTTGGGCGCTGCTCTTTCACACGCTGAACGGACTCCGTCATCTTTATTGGGACATGGGACGCGGGCTTGAAGTCGATCAGGCGCGACTCTCGGCCTGGCTCGTCTTCGCGGCGTCTTTGATTTTGGCGATCCTCATTGTCGCTGGCGGTCTTTCGGCGCGGTGACGGGGACACCCATGACGCATAAGGGAACATCGACTTTCATCGCCCAACGCGCGAGCGCTGTCGCGCTGCTTTTTCTCGTCATCTGGTTTCTCTGGACGCTTTCGTCGCACGCCGGCGCCGGATGGGAAGAGACGCTGATCTGGCTCGCCGCGCCGACCGGCTGGGCGCCGATGGGACTTCTCATCGCGATCGGCGCCTTTCACATGCGCATCGGCCTCAATGAAATCATCGACGACTATGTCAACAGCGGCGCGCGCGGCGTCCTCAAGCTGCTCAATCTATTCGCCTGCCTCGGCGCCGCTCTCATCGGCCTCTGGTCCCTTTTCCTCATCGCCGCCTGAACCGGACAGCAATGACATCCTCTTACGAAATCATCGATCACGACTATGACGTCGTCGTTGTCGGCGCCGGCGGGGCGGGGCTTCGCGCAACGCTCGGCGCGGCGCAGGCCGGCCTCAAGACCGCCTGCGTGACAAAAGTGTTTCCGACGCGCTCGCACACCGTCGCCGCGCAAGGCGGCATCTCCGCCTCGCTCGGCAATATGGGCGCCGACGACTGGCGCTGGCACATGTACGACACCGTCAAGGGCTCCGATTGGCTCGGCGATCAGGACGCGATCGAATATCTCTGCAAGAACGCGCCCGCCGCCGTTTACGAACTGGAGCATTGGGGCGTTCCGTTCAGCCGCACTGACGACGGCAAGATTTATCAGCGCGCCTTCGGCGGCATGACGCGCAATTTCGGCGAGGGGCCGATCCAGCGCACTTGCGCGGCGGCCGACCGCACCGGCCATGCGATGCTGCACACGCTTTACGGCCAGTCGGTTAAACAAAACGCGAAGTTCTTCATCGAATATTTCGCGCTCGATCTCATCATGGATGATGAAGGCGCGTGTCGCGGGCTTACGGCCTGGCGCCTTGATGACGGAACGATCCACCGCTTCAACGCGAAAATGGTCGTGCTTGCGACCGGCGGCTACGGCCGCGTCTATTTTTCCTGCACCTCGGCGCACACCTGCACCGGCGACGGCAACGCGATGGTGCTGCGCGCCGGCCTTCCCTTGCAGGATATGGAATTCGTCCAGTTCCACCCGACAGGCATTTACGGCGCCGGCGTTCTCATCACCGAAGGCGTTCGCGGCGAAGGCGGCTATCTCACCAATTCAGAGGGCGAGCGCTTCATGGAGCGCTATGCGCCGTCAGCCAAAGACCTCGCCTCGCGCGATGTCGTCTCGCGCGCCATGACGATCGAAATTCGGGAAGGGCGCGGCGTCGGTCCGCACAAGGATCACATCCATCTCAATTTAAACCATCTTGATCCGAAGATCATTCACGAACGCCTGCCGGGCATTTCAGAATCGGCCCGCATTTTCGCCGGCGTCGATGTGACGAAAGAGCCGATTCCCGTATTGCCGACCGTCCACTACAATATGGGCGGCATTCCGACGAACTATCACGGCGAAGTGGTGACGAAACGCGGAGACGCCGCCGATGCGGTCGTCCCAGGCCTGATGGCGATCGGAGAGGCGGCGTGCGTTTCCGTGCACGGCGCCAATCGTCTCGGCTCCAACTCGCTCATCGATCTTGTCGTCTTCGGCCGCGCGGCCGGCCTTCGCTGCGGCGACGTCGTCAAGGCGGGCGAGCCGGCGCGTCCCTTGCCGAAAGGCGCAGGGGATGAAGCGCTGGCGCGCCTCGACAGGTTCCGCAGCGCAAAGGGCGCAACGCCGACCGCGCAGTTGCGCGGGCGCATGCAGCGCGTGATGCAGACGAATTGCGCCGTTTTCCGCACCGGCGAGGTGCTGGAAGAAGGGCGCAAACTGATCGCCGACGTCTATTCCGGACTTCCCGACATCGGCGTCACCGACCGGACAATGGTCTGGAACACGGACCTCGTCGAAACGCTCGAATTCGACAATCTGATCGCGCAGGCCGTCGTAACGATGGAAGGCGCCGCAAACCGCAAGGAAAGTCGCGGCGCGCATGCGCGCGAAGATTTCCCCGATCGCGACGACGCCAACTGGATGAAGCACACCGCGGCCTGGTTCCAGAACGGCAAGGTGACGCTCGACTACCGCCCCGTGCATACCTACACATTGACTGATGAGGTCAGTTATATCGAGCCGAAGAAGCGGGTTTATTGACGCTTTTTCTCAGCGATGATCTTCTCCGCAAGACGGTCGGCGGCGCGCGCCGTTCCAATGTTTTCACGTTCAGACTTCTCAATAACGCGCTCAGCCGTTTCGGCGATGCGCGCAACGCGCGCGGATAATTCGTCGGCGTCCTGAACGCCGTCAAGCGCCGCCGCCGCGCCGACAATGACGCCGCCGGCGTTGACGAGGTAATCAGGCATATAAAGAATTCCGCGATCAGCAAGCCGCGCATCGTCCAAATCGGTCCCAAGCTGATTGTTCGCTGCGCCGCAAACGATCTTGGCTTTGATGCGCGGGATCGTTCGTTCATTGAGGACGCCGCCAAGCGCGCACGGCGCCAGCACGTCGACATCTTCTTCCAGAATTTCATCGACCCCGACGGCCGTCGCGCCAAAATCGCCGACTGCGCGCGCCAGAGCCTCCGCATCGATGTCGGCGGCGACAATGCGCGCGCCTTCTTTCGCCAGCCTCGCGCCCAGCCTTTGGGCGACCTTGCCGACGCCCTGAAGCGCCACACGGACGCCGTTGAAATCCTCCCGACCGAGCTTTCGGCTGATGGCGACGCGCATCGCATGATAAACCCCGTCGGCCGTATACGGAGCCGTATCGGGCCCGTCGCCGGCGGCGACATACCGGGTCGTCTTGGCGATCTCGTTCATGTCGGCTGTCGTCGTGCCGACATCCTCGCCGGCGTAGTAACGCCCGCCGAAGGATTCGATCGCGCGCGCCATCGCCGCGAAAAGCGCGGGCGACTTGTCTTTCGCCGGATCGCCGATGATGACCGACTTTGCGCCGCCGAGCCGAATGCCGGCCAAAGCGGATTTGTAGGTCATGCCGCGCGACAGTCTTAAAACGTCGCCAAGCGCCTGCGCCTCATTTGCATAGACGCGCATGCGGATGCCGCCGCCTGCGACGGCGCCCATCGCCGTGGAATGAATGGCGATGATCGCGCGCAAGCCGCTCGCCACATCATTGAAGAACGCGATTTCTTCATGTCCTCTAAATTCAGGGTGCTCGAAAACGCTCATAAGTTGAATTCCTCCCGCGGCGCAGCGGCTCGCCGGCGCAATTCTTCATTGCTTATTGTGAACGAACGCCATGCGTGTTTCTATGCCCGCCATCGCGTTATTTTCCGGAAGGGGCGTCCCCGTGCCGAACGCCGACGAACTCGCCGTCCATGAGATTGCAGGCGACAAGCCCGGCTTCCTGAAACGTTATGTCTCCTTCTTCCGGATCGCGCTCCTTTTCGCCGTCGCCGGCCAACCGCTCGCCGGACTGGCGCTGCATCTTCTGAAGGAAGCCGACGTCATCGACTTCGCACGCATCGATCCTGGCGCGGGCGCCGCTTTTCACATTCTTGCCGCGACATTCATATTCCAGATCATCCTGATCCTCATCGCCCTCGCGCGTATCGGAACTAATCTGAAGCGCCTCACGGCGAGCATCGCCGTTCTTGTCTTCGCCTTCGCATCCGTGATGATCCTTTTCGTGATGCTGCAGTGTGATCTCTACGACGCCTGCCTTTAGGGCGACTGCGCATGAGCGTAGGCCCGCAAGCGCGTCGGCGCTATGATGAACGTAAAGGAGCGCCGCCATGACCTACGCCTGCTTCACGGTCGAAATCGCCGATCATATCGCGCATCTCCGACTTAACCGGCCTGAAAAAGCGAATTCGATGATCCCGGAATTCTGGCGGGAATTTCCTGAGGCGATCGACAAAATATCGAGCGAAGCCTCGGCGCGGGTCATTGTCATATCTTCCGAGGGCAAGCATTTCACCGCCGGCATGGACATTGCGGTATTCATGTCGGGCGGGCTCGACGGCGACGCGGCGAACGCCCATGTGTCGGCGGAGGCGTTTCGTCATAAAATTCTCGCGCTGCAGGAAACGTTCAACTGCCTGGAACGCGCGCGGCAGCCGGCGCTCGCCGCCATCCAGGGCGGCGCGATCGGCGCCGGCGTCGATCTCGCCACCGCCTGCGATTGCCGTTACGCTTCCGAAGATGCGTTTTTCGCCGTCCAGGAAACGGCGATCGGCATGACGGCCGATGTCGGCACGTTTCCGCGCCTTGTGAAAGTCATCCCTGAGGGCTGGGCGCGCCAGATGGCTTATACGGCGGAGCGAGTGCCGGCGGCCAAAGCGAAAGAGATCGGGCTCGTCAATGAAGTGTACCCTTCTCACGAGGCCTTGCTTGACGGCGTGATGGACATTGCTCGCCGCATCGCGACGCACTCTCCCCTGGCCGTGACAGGTTGCAAGCGGCAAGCGAATTACGCACGCGATCATACGACGGCGCAAGCGCTGGACTACATTGCGCTCTGGAATGCGGCGATGCTGAGGCCGGACGATATTAAAGAAGCGTTCATCGCAAAATCCGAGAAAAGGCCGCCGCGCTTTGATGAATTGAATGCGCTAAGCTCGTAAATTCGCCGGCATCGGGACCCAAACGCCGGGATCCGCTATAATTGCAGGCTCGATTTTTACGTCACTTTTACTAAAAGCGCGTAGGTTTTTCCACGGTTGGCTGGCAACGCCGGGAGCGGGGAGCAGTGGAAACTTTCACCGACATATTTTCCATCGTGCTGCTGCTTATTTCACTGACGATCTTCGTCATGCGCTTCATCCGTTCGGAACCGCCTATCCTGCCCTATCTCATCATCGCCTGCACTTGCGCCGTCGGACATGAGCTTGGCCGCAGCGGCGGCGGTCTCGGCGCCGCGATGTTGCTTATCAGCGCGACATTTCTGTTTGCCGGATGCGTTTTCTATCCGCATATTCGTCATCTTTCGGGGCGCAAGACGAGTGCGCGCGAAAATTAGCGTCTCATAAAAGCCGCAAGAATTTCGCCTAAATTCCCAGCATTCGCCTTCGCTCCGTCAAAACGGAGCTTGACCCTGGACGCTCCGTCAACATGTTCAGGGGACCCTCATGACCCGCTTCGCCGCGCCGGCGCGCTCACTCGGACTGAAGCTCATCCTCATCGGCGCTCTCGCCTTTGTTTTGTGGATTCCGTGCATTTTGATCTACGCTCTCGTCTGGGAGCGGTCGACGCGCGCGGACGGGGTTCGCGCTGAAATCCACGATCTCGCCGGCGGCGCGCAAACCGTCAGCGGTCCAATCATTCTCGTTCCCGCCCTCGTCGACACCGGCGCGAAAACGTCGGCCGGCGCCCCTGTGACGCGGCGCATTACAGTCGCCTTCACGCCGCAATCGCTGAAGATCGACGGATCCGCAAAGGCCTCGATCCGGACGCGGTCGATCTTCGATGCAACGGTATACGACGCCGATCTTGTTCTAAGCGGCGAATTCGGCGCGCTCGCCCCGCCGCGCATCAATGACGGCGTCGCCGCCTATTTCTGGGAGGATGCTGAGCTTTTCGTCAAACTCGCCGGCGAGCGCTCGCTCAACGGCGTTCGCGCCAATCCGTCTCTTTCGGTGAACGGAAAGCCCCATGGCGGCAAATTTGAGCCCGGCGTCAGCTTCGAGGCTGACGGCGATCGCATTGACGAGGCCGTGAGCGGCGTCAGGATAGCTCTTCCGATCGACGACCCGGCGGCAGGGTTGAGTTTCGAGATGGCATTGCCGCTTTCCGGCGGCGGTTCGATCCGCTTCGCCCCAGTCGGCGAAGAGACGACAGTCGCATTCGCTTCGGACTGGCCGCATCCGTCATTCCAGGGAGCGCGGCTCCCCGATGCGCGAACGATTTCAGGCGACGGTTTTTCAGCCGAGTGGCGCATTCCCTATCTCGCGCGCAGCCTGCCGAGAAGCTTCATCGCCGATCACGGCCTCCGCTCCCTGGACGACGGCAAGACCTTCGGCGTCAGCTTCATGTCGACCGACAGCCCCTATCAAAGCGTCAATCGCGCGCTCAAATACGCGCTATTGTTCCTCGGCGTCGTATTCCTGACCTTTTTTCTGATTGAGGCGACGATGGGCGGCCGGGCGCACCCGGCCCAATACATCCTGCTGGGCCTTGCGCAAGTCATCTTCTACCTGCTCGTTCTCGCCTTCGCCGAACATATCGGCCTCGAGACCGCCTTCATTGGCGCGGCGGCGGCGACGGTCTGTCTCTCGGGCGTCTACGCCGCGACGGTATTTCACAGTCTCTGGCGCGGGCTTGTCGCCCTCCTCGCCTTTTCAGGAGCCTATGGTCTGATATATCTCCTCATGAAATCAGAGGATTACGCTCTTCTGATCGGTTCGGTCGCGGCGTTCGGCGCGATTGCGCTGACGATGGCCGTCACGCGCAATCTGGACTGGTATGGCGGGCGTATGAAAGAAGACCGCGCGTAAAAAGCGCGACGGGCGATGGAGCGGATGTACAATGGCGCAATTGACCTTGCCGAAAAATTCGGCGGTTCAGAAAAAGGGAAAGACGCATGCGGCGCCTGCCGGCGCCGAAAAGACCGTCACCTTCAAGGTCTATCGCTATGATCCGGCCTCGCCCGACAATCCGCGACTCGACACATTTGAAATCGACGCGGCCGGCGTGTCGATGGTCCTCGACGGCCTGATCAAGATCAAGAATGAAGTCGATGCTTCATTATCGTTCCGGCGTTCGTGTCGTGAAGGCGTTTGCGGCTCTTGCGCCATGAACATCAACGGCGCGAACACGCTCGCCTGCACGAAAGGCATGGACGAATGCGAAGGCGGCGAAATCGTCGTCTATCCCCTGCCGCATCAACCGGTCGTGCGCGATCTCGTCACCGATCTGTCGAATTTTTTCCGTCAACACGCTTATATCGAGCCCTTTCTGCAAGCGGACAATGCGAACAAGGAGAGGGAGTTTCTGCAATCGCCGGAGGAGCGCAAGAAACTTGACGGGCTCTATGAATGCATCCTTTGCGCTTGCTGCTCTACGTCATGTCCGTCTTACTGGTGGAACGGGGACAAGAACGGCGAGGAGGAATATCTGGGACCTGCCGCGTTGCTGCAGGCCTATCGTTGGCTCGCCGATAGTCGCGACGAAGAAACGAACAACCGTCTCGACAAGCTTGAAGACGAGTTCAAGCTTTATCGCTGCCACACCATCATGAACTGCGCGCAGGTTTGTCCGAAGGGACTTAACCCGGCGAAAGCGATCGCCGAAATCAAAAAAATGATGGTCAATCGGCCCGCAAAAGAACCGGCGCGCTGATTGAGCGACCGACCGAAAGCTTCGCCCTTCGGTTTGCTGGACGCCAGGCCGGCCAAAGCCGTCATCCGGCTTTGGCGGCGCATGGCCGGCAATATCGATCATAATGAAGTTGTTAGGGAAGTTGTCGACGACGGCTCGTTCACCGGGCGCTACGCCTTTATGATCGCTATGGCGTGCGGGATCGCAACGCTTGGCCTGCTGCTGTCCTCGCCAGCGGTCATTATCGGCGCCATGCTGATCTCGCCGCTGATGGGACCGATCGTAAAACTCGGCTTCTCGCTCAGCATTTTCGATCTGAAAGCTATGCGCACCGCGCTAATGACGCTTGGCGTCGGCGTCTTCCTAGCGCTTGCGATATCGTACGGCATCGTGAAGTTTTCGCCGCTGACGCAGGCGACGCCGGAAATCATCGCACGCACAAGGCCGAATCTGTTTGACCTGCTTGTCGCCGTTTTTTCCGGCCTTGCTGGCGGATACGCCGTCATCAATCGCAAAGGCGCCACGATTGTCGGCGTGGCGATCGCGACGGCGTTGATGCCGCCGCTGGCCGTTGTCGGATACGGACTTGCCTCCCAGTCAGGGGCAATCGCATCGGGGGCGGCTTTTCTGTTCATGACCAATTTGCTTGCAATATCATTGACCGTTTCCATGATCGCGACATTTTACGGTTTCGGCGTCGAACATGCGCGAAAGACGGCTGGCTGGCAGGCGCTTCTCATAATCGCCGTATTCGCCGCCCTGTCAGTTCCGCTGGGCATCAGCCTAAGAAAAATTGCGTTTGAGGCGCGCATCACGGCGCTTGCCCAATCGGCGGCCGAAGCCTTCTATGACGGATCGGAAAACCGTTTCAGCGATTTTTCCATTCGCTTTGATCCCAACGATGCGATCAGCATCGATGCGACGGTATTGACAAAAGACTTTGACGACAGCGCGGAGGAAAGGCTCGCGGCGCACATTGCTGAACGCCTTAACGCCCCTGTCGCGCTCAATCTGGATCAAGTGCTGGTCGACCAGGCGCGAGCGATTGACTCAGCTGAAATCCTACGCCTTACGCAGCAGAATATCGCCGCACCTTTGCAAGCCCAGATCGCGGAAATGAATCGGCGCGACCTGGCGGCGCAGGAAATTCGAAATGCCGCTTCCTTCGCAATCGATTCGCTTAACGTCGACGATGAGGCGAGAGCGGCGACGATCGCCGCCGCGCCGAGCAGGGACATTTCGCTTGCGGGCTATCGCGAAATGGAGGCGGAGCTTGGCCGCCGTTTCACGAACTGGCGCATTCGCGTTCGCCCAGCCCCTCAGGCGCTGCCCCCTCTCTTTTTCGAGACGGGCGGCGTAACGCTGTCGACGGCGAGTCTTGAAGATCTGGAAACGATCTTTTGGGCGCTTGATCGGTGGGGCGTCGACGAAGTGACCGTTGTCGGATACGCAAGCACGGCCGGCGCTCTTCAGCGTTTCGATAATCGCCAACTCGCTTTCAGGCGCGCCGAAACGGTGAGCGCGCTGTTCGAAGAGCGCAGCGTCAATGCGGAGGCGATCGGCGAATACCAATCCTATCGCCAATCGGCGAAGGAACGCGAACTCGGTCTCGCCAATTTCCAACGCGTCGACATTCGCATTACGAACAGCGTAAATTAGGGATCAGTTCCGCTAAGGCGCCGAGGAGCAGACTTAATCGCTGCATGGAAACCGCCTGGAAAAACCTTCGAGGATGACGCGCGGTGCGGCGGCGTCTCTTTCCCCAGGCGGGGCTTTTTCCAACAAGTCCAAGACATCTTGCATTGAATAGCCTTTGCCGCGCGGCGGGCAAAAAAGCGTCGTCTCGCCCCGGGCCTGCAGCGACTGTTGGTAAGCCGCCGCGCCTTCGACAACGCCTTGCAGATAAAAAGTGAGCGCATGCGCTTCGGCCCGCGCGGAAAATGATCCTGACTTTGCGCGCTCCATGATCGCCAGCGCGTCGGCGGCGCTCAAATCGTCCGCGGCGGCGGGGGCGACAGAAAGAAAGACGCATTGGGAAATCAGCAAAATTTTTTTCATACGGCGCTCCAGATGACGAAAAATGAATGATTGACATTTATAAATTAAACTTTTACTTTAATATTTACAAGTAATATTTGGTCCAAACGATGCCGCATCTGCGCCCCTCGACCCGCTTCGCCGCGCTTCTCGCGCATGTCACACTCCTCGCCGCGCTTTTATTGCCGCTTTCCGCTCTGGCGGTTTTTGCGTTCTGGGACGCCCTTGCTCCCTTTGCTGCGAAAAACCTTCATTATCAGTTCGACCTGAAAGCGCTTGATCTTCCCGCCCGTCTCGCGGTTGTCGCCGTATTGCTTTCAACCGCCGCAATTGAGGCTTTCGGTTTGCTGGGCTTGCGGCGGACGTTTCTTGAGGCGGCGCAGGGCCGCGCCTTTTCCGATAAAGCCGTCAACGGTTTTCGGCGCTTCGCGTGGGTTTCACTTGTTACGGTTTTTACGACAGTCATCCAGCGCACGCTGCTGACTGTCATTTTTTCCCTCAATGATTCGGCGCAAGGGGGAATATTGTCGGTCCAATTTGGGTCAGGCGAGGCGAAAACTTTTTTCACGGCTATGCTTCTCGTTTTCACCGCTCAGATTTTCGCTGAGGCAAAACGCGCAAAAGATGAAAATGACGCATTCTTGTGACGAGGCGGCGAATGAAAATCATCGTCAACCTTGATGTCATGCTCGCACGTCGAAAGATGCGCCTTAAGGAATTGGCGGCGGCGATAGGCGTCACCGAACAAGCGCTGTCGATGATCAAGACCAATAAGGTGAAGGGCGTGCGCTTCGATACGTTGATGAAGATTTGCGACATTCTCGACTGCCAGCCGGGCGATATTCTTGAGTTTTCAAGGGGCGAAAAAGATGAAACATAAAAGAGCCGTCGTTATCCTTTCCTCGATTGCTCTTCTGCAGGCTTGCGAAAGTCTTGATCTTTCCAGGACGGCGGAAGGCGTTGACGAGAGCCAACGCCGCGCGGAATGTTACAAGCAATATCGAACGCTCTGTCCGAAGATTGACGAGCTTAGGGCTGACCGTCGCTGAACAGACAATCAGCGAACCCGTTTGGCGATCGCGCCTAACGTCTCCGACAGCATTGCGCGCTTCTTGCGACCAGCGGCGTCGTCCGCAGCGATGACGCCGGATGCGAGAGACTGAAAACGCTTGGCGAGGGATGTATCGACAGCCCCGCTGCGAAGCGTCTTGTCGGCGGCGTCAAGCGCCGCCTCCAGATCGGCTATTTCATCCGTCGACAATGCGTCTGAGCGCTTGAGTTGATCGATATAGGCGCGCGCGATGACCGGCTCATCCGGCCAGGATACCGGGAATTGCTGTTGCGGATTGAAAAGGCCGCCCTGATCGGCGAGTTCGGCCGCGGCGATTTCATTTGCGCTGAGATAGTCGCTCGGCGTCAGCTTAAAAACATCAATCCCACGGGCGATTTCCGTCGCGTAGATGCGCCCGCGATACCAATAGCTCGACCAGTAGCCGCCCATGACGAGATGGTCCTTGTTGATCGGACCGCGATCGAAATAGGCGATTTCAACAGGCTTTGACGAATCCGTGAAGTCGATGACGGAAACGCCGCCCTGATACCAGGACTGCACGAAGATGTCGCGCCCCGGAACCGGAATGATCGACCCGTTATGGGCGACGCAATTTTCTTCCTCAGCCTGCGGCGCCGGCAGCTTGTAATAGCCGCCAAATTTCAGCTTGCCGTCGACAATGTCATAGATGGCGTTCGCGCCCCACTCCTTCGGGTCGTAGGCGCGACAGCGCGGCCGGCTGCCCCCGCCCCACTCATCCGTATAAAGAACTTTCGTTCCATCATTATTGAACGTCGCCGAATGCCAATAGGCGAAACCAGGGTCGGACACCTCGTCGATGCGCTTCGGCTTGCGCGGGTTGGAAATGTCGAAAATGACGCCGTTGCCGGAACAAGCGCCCGCCGCGATCTTGGCCGAAGGAAAGACAGTGATGTCGTGGCATTGGTCCGTCCGGCTTGTCTCTTGCGTGTCATCGCCATGATCGCCGCCCTGCCACAGACCGGCGAGACGGCCGGATTTCGGATCGGCGAAGACGGCGGGGCTGTCGATGATCTTCGCCTGGGACGGGTCATCGACCGGGATTTCGATAACATCGATGCGAAAGAGCGCCGTTCTGTCGTCGCCCGGAACGTCGCCGACGCAGCCGTCAAGCTCCTTTTCATCACGTATGCTCGACGTGCCGGAATTATAGACGATGATCATTCCATCCTTGCCGGGACCGGAAACGACCGAATGCGTATGCGATCCGCGACAGGTCTGCACCTGACCGACTTGAACAGGCCGCGTAGGATCGCTGATGTCGAATATGCGGATGCCGCGGAAACGATCCTTGCTGACATCCTCGCTGACGCCTTGCAGCCCGCAGTCGACGCGGCCGCGCGTTTGCTCGACAGAGGTGATGAGAAGATCGCCGACTATCGAAACATCGCCCTGTCCGCCCGGGCAAACAACCGAACTTACAAGCGACGGCAAGCCTTCCGCGTCAAGCTCATAAATGTTGAATCCATGATAATTGCCGGCGATCATCATGTCGTTTGAAAACGCGATATCCGTGTTGGCGAAACTCAAGAGCGGCGAACGCTCGCTCAGCTCCGTTTTCGTATCGGCGTTGTCGCCGCGTCCGCCGCTTTTCGCGTCATCGCCCTTTTTCGGTTTCGGCGGCGCGATGCCGGCCGGATTTTTGGGATCGAAAAAGCCGTCAGGCTTGGCAAGCGTCGCAATCTTTTCAAGATTGCGGATCGCCTCGGCGGCGTCCGTAAATCCTGCTTTCAAGCCGACGCGCCCGTCAGTCGTCAGGCCCGCCAGCGTCACATTCATGCGTTCGATTTCGGCCGTTTGCCCGTTTGAAACCTCGCTGATGAACTCAAACAACGGCGGATCGTAAGCGGAACCGGGGCGCTCCAAAAGCTCCTTGACCATTTTAACCGCGCCTTTGTGGTGCTCGATCATCAAGGTCAGAAACTGCCTGTCGAACTCGGCGGCATTTGAGGCGCCGAGCGCGGCCATCTGTTTCGGCGTCGCCATGCCTGCCATTTTGCGCGATCCGTGCATCTCGTGGTGCGATTTCGGATCGGGCGCCGTCTCGCCGCGCGTTTCCAGCCAGTCGCGCATGAATTTGATTTCGTCTTCCTGCGAAACGTCGATGCGGCCGGCAATCGCGACAATATCCTTGCTGTTCGTGCGATCCTTGACGAGGGCGGCCATGTCGACCGCCTGCTGATGATGCGCGATCATGTCCTGCATGAACTCAACATCGTAAGCAGAGTAGCTTGTGTCGGCGATCTTGCTGGCCTCTTCAGCTTCCAACGCGCGCGCGGCCTGCCCCGGCGCGCCGGGCTGCACGATTGGCGCATCCTGCGCAGCCGCGAAATTCGAAAGCGCGAGAGCGCTCACGCCCGCCGTCGCCAAGATGCGGACCTTCAACGAAGATTGCATGCCTTTTATTCCCTCCAAGACCGACGGGCCGAAAGACGCGGCCGAGATGGAGCGCATCCAATCAAGCGTCTCGTCGAGGATCAAGCGGCTTATCGATGTCGTCGACGCCGAAAGCGTCAAAAATCTCGCGGCTGACGCGCTTCGGTCGCCGCGTCGCAGCATCGATCATCACCCAGGTTGACTTGACGAAGGCGGCCGGCCGCATCGCGCCGGGTTTTCTGATATCGACGAAGCGGTCAAAGCGCGGCCCGTCGGCGGCGCCGAGCCAGGTCCGGGCGATCACCTCATCGCCCGGAAGAACCGGATCGCGATAATCGATTTCATGGCGAAGGACGACCCACAGCCATTTCGTCTTCAGGCTTTGCGAAGCGATGAGACCCCAATGCGCGACCGCGGTCTCCTGCGCCCATCGGAGATAGACCGCGTTATTGACGTGGCCGAGCTCATCGAAATCATCCGGGCCCGGATCAACGCGGCGCAGGAACGCCGTCTCAAAACTGACCGCGCCGATGCCGGTTGCCGGCGACATGATCCCGTCTCCGTGGGCCGTCCGAAAGGCGGGCTAGCGCTTTAAAGTCCCGGTCTTCAGGTCGACGCCGGCCGCTTCAAGCGCCTCGCGCAAGGGATCCAGCCGCGCACCGTAAAGTGCGCTGCGATCGCCTTTGAGGCTGACTTCCTCGCGAATTTGAACTGCGCTGATCGTCGGCGCGATATCGCGCGCTTTTTGAAAGTCGCCGCAGCCCTCTTCCCAGTCAAGGCCGCAGAATGCGATCAGCTGGCGCGATCGTTCCGGGAAATCCGTGACAAAATCCTCATATTGAATTGTGGTGAATTGCGGCAAGACATTTTCGAAATGCTCGACCAATCTGGCATATAAGGCGTAACGCTGCGCCAGCGCCTCAAAGTCTGTCGCGAACGACCAGAATTTCATCATATCCTGACGCCAGATCGCAAATGCGTTTTCAACGGGGTTGCGACGAATATTAACAATCTTAGCGTTCGGAAAAATGCGCGCGATGAGCCCCGACGCCTCAATGTTGAGCAAGTTCTTGTCGGTGAAGCGCTCGTTCGTGATGGCCGGCTGCAGTCCATCCATATACGCCTTTGCAAGGCGGGCGCATTCATCATCGCTCAGGGCGCCGGGGCCAAGCTGATAATTCGCTCGAAACCAGGAATTGAAAATGTTCGGCATCATCGGCATTTCGCCGCCCGGCCGCACCTTGGAATGCGCTGCGATAACGCTTTCTACGAGCGTTGATCCGCAGCGCGGCAGACCGACGATGAAAATCGGTTCCGGACCTTCATGGTAAGACTGCTCGCGCGGGTTCGGCGAGTTCGCGAACATCTTGATGATTTCATTCGTCCACGCCGAATGACCGACATGATCGTACGCGATCATATCTTCGACGTTTCGCTGGGCAGCCGCTTCATTTGCGCGCTGATATTGTTGAAACGCCGCATCGATATCGCCGCGCGCTTCAAGATTATGCGCAATGACAAAACGCGCAGTCGCCCTTGCGCCCGAAATGATGTCGGAACGATCGGCATAGGCGCTGATCTTGCGTTCTTCCTCTTCCGTCAGTTTCCCGCCGCGCAACAAGCTGAGTTGGGGAAAAACGCTGACGAATTCAGGGTCGGCGCGAAAACAACGCTCGCAGTATTCTTCGGCTTCCTTGCGTTTGCCCTGATAGGTGAGAAGCAGCGCCTTGGTCGACAACATGCGCGCATGGTGCGGCGCAAGCTTTTCCGCTTCAGCAAGCGCGGCTTCGGCCTTGTTGAAATCGAGCGCCTGTATCGCCAGCGATGCGAGCTGGCTGAGGCTTTCCGCGTCTCGTCCTGTCAAGGTAAGCGCCTTTTCAAAGGCCAGAACCGCATCGGCGAATATTCCGGACTCATACAGCGTGGTCGCGAGGCTGCGCCAGCCGACCGGATTTTCCGGCTCCAGTTTTGTCAATTGCGTCGCCAGCGCATGCATGGCGGAGAAATCCCGCCGGAACCGCGCGATCTCGAGTCGGATCTTCAGCGTATTGACGTTGTCAGGCATGATTTTCTCGGCATGGTCCAGCACATGATAGGCCGCGCCGTAATTGCCGACAGCGCTCAGCGCCCAGGCGAGATTATGCGCTATCGTCAAATCGTCCGGCCTCAGCTCAAGAGCGGCGTCAAACGCATCCGCCGCTTCCCTCAGTTCCTGCCGTTCCAGCCGCAAATGGCCGAGCCTGACAAAGGCCGGCGCGAATTCGGGATGCTTCGCCGTGACTTCCGTCAGTTCGGCGATGCCGGTTTCAACATCGCCGATCTTTAAAAACATCTCGGCGAGATTGGCTTTAAAGCTCGGCTGGGCCGGATCGAGTTCAATCGCCCGCTTCAAGGGCTTTTCCGCTTCGGAGGGCCTGCCGGCCTGAACGAGAGCGAGCCCATAGAGGCTTAAGGCTTGCGCATCGTCCGGCGACTCGGCGAGGACGCTTTCATAAAGCGGTATGGCGCGCGTCGGAAAACCTTGCCGGTGGGTCGCCACTGCCTCTTTCATGATCGGCGTGAGTGATGTCTCGGACATGGAATGGCAGGCCTTTCAATGGCTTGTCAGGTTGGAGCGCGGCGCATCGCCAGCGGAGAGCCGCTTATAGCCGTCGCTCGCCAAAATGCCACTCCCGCCAATCTGACATAAAGCCGCGCGCCAATAATATGAGCGCCGGCGCTTGACATCATTTTATATTTCTATAATTATCTAATAATGGAAACGAAAGATGCGTTGCCAGCCTTCGCCGCGCTGTCGCAGGAAAATCGCCTCAACGCCTTGCGGCGGCTTGTAAAAGCCGGGCCTCGCGGCGTCGCCGCCGGCGCGCTCAGCGAGGAATTCGGCATAGCGCCGCCGACGATGTCCTTCCACCTGAAGGAATTGGCGAATGCCGGCCTCATCTCGTCTCGAAAAGAAGGCCGTCACGTTTTCTACGCCGCCAATTACGGCGGCATCCGCAGGCTCGTCGACTTCCTGATGGCCGATTGCTGCCAGGGCGATCCGCGGCTTTGCGGTCCCTACGTCATAAAGGAGAACAGCCGTGAACCGTTTGCATGTGCATCTGAAAGTTAAGGACCTTGACGAATCGCTCGCCTTCTATTCGGCGCTCTTCGGACGCGCGCCCGACAAGCGCGAGCCGGACTACGCCAAATGGATGCTTGAAGATCCACGCGCCAACATCGCCATATCGACTCGCGGCGCGACCGCCGGCGTCGATCATGTCGGCTTGCAGACTGACACGCGCGAAGAGTTGGAGCTTATCGCCAGCCGCCTGAACGATGCGGGCGTCAGAACCCTGGAAGAGCCGAACGCCGTATGCTGTTACGCGCGCTCCAACAAATATTGGGCCCAGTCGCCCGAAGGCGCGAAATGGGAGCTTTATCATACCTTCGACGATAGCGCTTCATTCGGCGCGTCGCCGTCGCTGAACGCAATCGAAAAGGCGGCGACGGGCGCTTGCTGCGAGGCGGCGTGAAAAACATACTTTTTCTCTGCACCGGCAATTCCGCGCGATCAATCATCGCGGAAGCCTATATGAATGCGAAAGGCGCGCCGCGCTGGCGCGCCTATTCGGCCGGATCAAAGCCGTCCGGCGCACCAAACCCTTATGCGCTTAATGTTTTATCCGAGCACAGAATAACAGCTGAAAAACTGCGCTCTAAAAGCTGGGATGAATTCGCTCAGCCGGGCGCGCCGCAACTGGATGTCGTCGTCACCGTTTGCGACAACGCCGCTGCGGAAACCTGTCCCGTCTGGCCGACAAAAGCCGGCCAGAGTCCGCGCCGCTTGCATTGGCCTTTCGCCGATCCCGCAGTCGCGACAGGCGAGGACGCCGAAAAGCGCGCAGCGTTCGAACAGGCGTATCGGGAAATCAGCGCGAAGATTGACGATTTCCTTGCGAAAGAGACGGCGTGACGCCCGACTATTCCCGAAAGCTTTTGGCGGAGATGCTGGGGACCGCGCTGCTCCTGGCGATTGTCGTCGGCTCAGGAATCATGGGCGCGCGGTTGGCTGAAGGGAACATCGCAATTGCGCTCCTTGCGAATTCTCTCGCCACAGGCGCGGGTCTTTCGGTTCTGATCCTGATCCTCGGCCCGATATCTGGCGCGCATTTCAATCCTGCAGTGACAACGCTTTTTCTCATCAGAGGCGACATTGGAACGCCGCTCGCCGCTTGTTACATGATTGCGCAGATCCTGGGCGCCGCGGCCGGCGTCATGCTGGCGCATGCGATGTTCGATCTGAGCCTTCTAGAATTCGGCAGAACGCCGCGCGCCGGCGCGGGGCAAGCGATCGGCGAGCTGACGGCGACGACCGCTCTCCTGATAACGATCATAGGCTGCATTCGCTGGCGCCCCGAAGCGACCGCCTATGCCGTCGGCCTTATCATCACAGCAGGATACTGGTTCACCTCGTCAACCTCGTTCGCCAATCCGGCCGTCACCTTTGCAAGGATGTTCACGGACAGCTTCGCCGGCATAAGACCGGTCGATGCGCCGCTGTTCATTGCGGCGCAGTTCGTCGCTGTAATTTTGGCGATCTTGATCGCGAAAATCCTTTATCCGCGCGCAGCGCCGGCCGGGTGACCCCCGACATCCGATCGTCTATAGACCGCATCATGAGGGGTCCCCTTCCACGCTATCGCGCACTCGTCGCAGCCGGCGCGCTTGAAGCCGACGCTGCGCAAGAGAAAGCCGCCCATCGGCTGCAGGCGCTTTCACAAGCGCTGGCCGCCGGGCGCGGTTCTTTTCGATCACTATTCAGGCTGAAACCGGAAGCGCAAAAAGGCCTGTATCTGTGGGGCGCGGTCGGCCGCGGCAAGTCGTTGCTGATGGACATCTTCTTCAACAACACCGACATCCGTGAAAAGCGGCGCGTCCATTTTCATGAATTCATGGCCGAGACTCACGAGCGCATTGCGGCATGGCGCGCGGCGGACCAGAAGACGAAAAAGCGCCACCCGAAAGCGAGCAAAACCTCGATCGACGATCCCATGCCGCCGGTCGCGGCCGACATCGCCGCCGATGCGCGCCTTCTCTGTTTTGACGAGTTCCAAGTTTCCGATATCGCCGATGCGATGATTCTCGGGCGTCTTTTCGACGCGCTTTTCGCCGAAGGGGTCACAATCGTCGCCACTTCGAACCGGCGGCCTGACGATCTTTACCTGGATGGTCTGAACCGCCAGTTGTTTCTGCCGTTCATCGAAACGCTGAAAATGCGTCTTGAAATCATTCAGCTCAACGCTGAGCGCGATTACAGGCTCGACCGGCTGGCGGGCGCGCCCGTTTATTATTCGCCGCTTGGGGCCGCCGCCGATGCGGCGATGGACCGCGCTTGGAAAATGATGATCTCCGGCGCAAGCGAGCAGACGGAAACGCTTGTCGTAAAGGGGCGAAAACTCATAGCCCCGCGCACGGCGCGCGGCATCGCCCGGTTCACTTTCACCGAACTCTGCGAGGCGCCGCTCGGCGCCTTAGACTACCTCGCGCTCGTCCGCCGATACGGCGCATTGTTTCTCGATCGAATCCCTCAAATGGGCCCCGAAAATCGCAATGAAGCTAGGCGCTTCGTGACGCTGATAGACGCCGTCTATGAAAGCCGGACAAAACTGGTCTGCTCCGCCGCCGCGGCGCCTGATGAACTTTACGTAAGGGGCGTGGGCGCGTTTGAATTTGAACGAACGGCCAGCAGGCTCGTCGAAATGCAAACGGCCGACTATCTCGGTGCGGAACATGCCGCGTCTTTTCGCAATAGCGAAAGCGACCGCGGCTAATCAAATCGCCTCGAATTTTTTCCACAGCCCTAATTCATCATCACTTTAGCTCCTTTGATCGCAAATTCGATTGCGAGGCGTCGCGAAGAATGAAACGCTTCGCATTCGAATCGCCTGCGGGTGGGCGGTCGTGTGCGGGCGCGCGATCCGAGAGGCGATCGATCTTAGGGAGAAGAAAATGACAGAAAAAAATCAAGGCGTCGGCCGGCTTAGAGCCGTCCGGCGGGGATTGCTTTTGGGACTTTCGCTGTCGGCGCTTTCGGGCGTCGCTTTGGCCCAGGACGCTGCTCCTTCAGACGATGAGATCGTCGTCACGGGATCGCGCATTCGGCAAAATCCGCTCAATGCGAACCGGCCCGTTATGAATCTGGATGAAGAGGCGATCGACAAATCCGGTCTTAACTCGGTCGGCGATTTTCTGCAGCGCCTGCCGGCTTCCGGCGGCGGCCTCAACGCCAAGGTCAACTCTTCCGGCAATTTCGGAAACCCGCCTGACGGCGGCGGCGTCGGCGCCGGGTCTGCTGAAATCGACCTTCGCTATCTCGGTTCCAGACGAACGCTTGTTCTGGTCGACGGTCTTCGCTGGGTGAACGGCGCGTCGGCTTCGGGCGTGCCGGGAGCGACTGACCTCAACACGATCCCGTCGAGCATCATTCAGCGAATCGAAGTCCTGCAGGACGGCGCATCGCCGATCTACGGTTCGGACGCGATCGCCGGCGTCATCAACATCATCACCAAACAGGATCAGGAAGGCTTCGCGGCCTCCGCGCAGGTCGGCGCCTATGACAAGGGCGACGGCGTTTCGCAGGACTACCAGGTTTCGTGGGGAACCGGGAACGACAGAACGCGGATCTTCTTCGCCGGCCAGTATGTCCATCAAAATTCGGTCGACTCGGCTGACCGCGACTTATCCGATTTCCCGGTCGCGACGCTTGACCAGTGCATCAACACCTGCTCATCGGCGACGCCGTTCGGCCGGTTTATCTTCACCGATCCGATGATGGTCGATTACGACCTTACCCTTGCTGACGGCTTCACGTATTCGGGATCGAACCCGGCTTTTCCGGGCGACTTCAAGAATTTCACGACAGCGGACAGATTCAACTTCTCGCCGTTTAATTACATCCTGACGCCGCAGGAGCGCCTCGGCTTCATGACGCAAGTCACGTCGGAATTGACTGACTCGATCCAGTTTCGCGCCAAGGCGCTCTACAATAATCGTCAGTCGGTCAATCAGGCCGCGCCGATTCCGCTTTTCGTCGGCCCCTTCGGCGGCAACGGCAATCGGATGGACACGATCTCGATTGACGCCACCAACCCGTACAATCCGTTCGGCTTCACGCTAAGCGGCACGAGCGGCCCGGGTTACGGCGTTTTCCGTCGCTTCTTCGAAGCGGGCCCGCGTCATTTCGAGCAGAATGTCGACACGTATTACGTCTCAGGAACGTTCTCCGGCGATCTCGGCGACAAGTTCTACTGGGATGCGTCCGCCTATTGGTCGCGCAACCATGCCGACCAGGTCGCGAACGGAATCGTCAATTCGGCGCGGCTGGAGCAAGCTTTGGGGCCGATCGCGCTCTGCACCGGATCCTGCGTGCCGTTCAACATTTTCGGCGGACCGGGATCGATCACGCAAGCGATGGTCGATTACGTCACGTTTGATCAGCATGACGTTTCCGAGCAGGAAATCTGGGATCTGCAATTCAATCTTGGCGGCGAACTGTTCAACCTGCCGGCAGGGCCGCTCGCCTTTGCGGCCGGCTTTGAACATCGCGACCAGTCCGGATTTTTCAATCCTGATCCGATCGTCGCCGCCGGCGACACGGCGGACATTCCGGCGCAACCGACCGCAGGCGGCTACAATGCCGACGAAATGTACGGCGAGCTGAGCATTCCGCTATTTCATGACCTTGCCTTTGCGCAATCGATCGAAGGCAATTTCGCCATCCGTCACTCGTCCTATTCAACGGGATTCAAAACGACTGCGATCAAATACGGCGGTCGCTGGCGCGTGTCGGATGATCTGACCATCCGCGGCGGCTTCACTGAAGGCTTCCGCGCCGCCACAATCGGCGAGCTGTTCGGCACGGCGTCGCGCTTCGACGCTCTGCTGAACGATCCCTGCTCGGCGCCGGTCGCCGCCGCCTTCGTCGCCAACTGCGCAACCCTGGGCGTTCCGACCACCTATACCCAGATCAATGCGCAGATCTCGGTGACTGTCGGCGGCAATCCGAATCTTCAGGCTGAAGAATCGGATTCGTGGAATGTCGGCGCCACCTATGCGCCGCAATGGGAAGGCTTCCTCGAAAACTTTGTCGTTGAAGCCAATTATTACGATATCGAGATCGAAGGCGCGATTCAGGCGCTTGATGCGCAACTTCAGCTCACCAACTGCGCAGCAACGCTCGATCCGACGCTGTGCGGCGGCATCACGCGCAACAGCGCCGGTTTCATCACGTCTTTCTCGAACCAGCTGACCAATATCGGCGGCATCAACACCAGAGGACTTGACTGGTCGATGGCGTTCGACGTTCCCCTCGGCGACACCAACCTCAACATCAACTGGCTGTCGACGCGACTGTTCGATTACACCGAGATCACGCCGACATCGACCGGCTTCCTTGAAATCTCGCGGGAAGGCGAATTGCGCAGCACGCCGCAACAGGCTTTCCCGAAACTGAAATCGACGCTGGTCGCCGATTGGGATCTCGGATCGCTCAGCGTGCGAAGCGCTTGGCGCTATATCAGCGGGCTTCGCGAACAATGCGTCGGCTTTACGGCGATCCAGAGCATTTCAGGCGCCGTCGGCTGCTCAAGCTACAACGCGATCGACGACAACCTGTCCTCCAACCGGTTGAAGCCGAAACTCTATATGGATGTCTCCGCGAGCCTCACCGTCAATGACCGCACAGAGTTGACGGTCGGCGTCAACAACGTGCTTGATACGGACCCGCCCCCCTGCTTCTCTTGCCAGGCCGGCGGCTTCGATCCCGCGACTTACGACGTGCCCGGTCAGTTCGGTTACATCCGCCTGACAATCACGCCTTGATCACAACTGTCTGATGCTTTGACGCCCCGGAGCGATCCGGGGCGTTTTTTTATGCTCGGTCGGCAGGCTCGATTGCCAATTGACAGCGTCGCCGCTAGGCGTGGCGCGAGATGTCACCCGCCAACGCAGCTAAATCAACACTCGGCTACGCCGAAACCATCGTCCTTACGGCGGCTGTGATGGCGCTTGGCGCCTTGTCAATCGACATCATGCTGCCGGCGCTTGGCGAGATCGGACGCGAACTCGGCGCGGCGTCGGCCAATGACGCTCAATCCGTCGTCTACGCCTTCACCATCGGCTATGGCGTCTCGCAACTCATTTTCGGTCCTCTTACCGACCGTTTCGGGCGACGCCGCATTCTTGTCATCGCTCTCGCATGTTACGCGGGCGCCGCCGCAATCAGCGCATTTTCATCCTCCTTTGCGCTGCTGCTGGCGGCGCGCGCCCTTCAGGGCGCGCTTACGGCCGCCACGCGCGTCGCCATAATGGCGAGCGTGCGCGATCGGTTTGAAGGAGCGCGGATGGCGGAAGTCGCCTCCGCCGCAACAACTGTCTTTATGGCCGCGCCGATTCTGGCGCCTGCTATCGGCCAGGCGATCCTTCTTGCGGGGGAATGGCGGTCAATTTTTATTTTTCTGTCAATCTATGGCGCGGCGCTCTGCGCCTGGATTTATTTCCGCATGGGAGAAACGCTGAAGCGTGAGGCGCGGCGAAGCCTCAGCTTTCGCTCGGCGTTTTCCGCATACGCCGCCTTCTCGCGCAATCGGCAATCCGCCGGCTATACGCTCGCTGTCATGGTCTTGTGGGGCGCCTTTTTCGCCTATCTCGGCGCAGCTCAACAGATCTATGTCGGCGAATTCGGCATCGGCGCCTTGTTTCCGCTGGCGTTTGCGGCTGGCGCCGCGCCCTATGGCGCCGCCGCATTGCTGAACGCCTTTATCGTCAGGCGAATAGGCATACGGCGTCTTCTCCATGGCGGCGTATGCGCCATTATCGCATTCAACGCCGTTCACTTACTGATCGCAATGCAAACGGGGCAATCTTTGTCGCTGTTCATCATGACGTTATGCGCAACGCTTTTCGCGCTCGGATTTGTCGGCGCCAATGCGACGGCGCTCGCGCTGGAGCCGATGGGCGCGCTGGCGGGCGCCGCTTCGGCGGCGAACGGGTTTGCGGCGACGACAGGCGCGGCGCTGATCGGCATGGCGATCGGGCGCATGTTCAACGGCGCGACAACGCTGATTTCGGAAGCTTTTCTCGCGATGGGCGCGGCATCTCTCGCTGTCATTTTCTGGACGGAGCGCGGAAAGCTGTTCCTTGCCGAACCCGCTGTCGCGACGGAGGTCAAGTGAGCAAGACGCATCGCATCTGTCTTGGCGCATTCGCCGGCGCTCATGGCGTCAAGGGCGACGCAAAAATCAAGACTTTCACCGAAAACGAGAGCGGCGTCGCTGATTATGGTCCCGTTGAAACCGAGGACGGGCGACAGCGCTTTACGTTGCGCTTTATCAGGGTCCTGAAGCCCGGCCTCGCGCTTGTCGCGGCGCCCGAGATTAAAAATCGCGAAGAAGCCGCGACGCTCGCCGGAACGCGGCTTTACGTCGATCGGAAGCGGTTTCCCGAACTTGAGGACGACGCCTATTACGTTGAAGACTTGGTCGGGCTCGCCGCATTTGACGATTCCGGCGCGCCGGTGGGCCATGTCTCAGCCGTTCATGATTTCGGCGCGGGACAAGTGATCGAAATTTCGCGCCCAGGCGGCGGCGCGCTCCTCATCCCCTTCACGCGCGACGCCGCGCCGGTCGTCGATCTCGCCGGCGGCAGGATTGTCATCGCGACGGCGGCGATGGCCGAGATCTCGGCCGGGCAAGCGGGAGCGAGCGACTAAACCCTCTTGCTCAGGCGCGCCCTGCGCCCCTAAGGAAGCCGGCATGTGGCGGGCGACCATACTGACGCTTTACCCGGAACTCTTCCCCGGCCCGCTCGGCGCGTCCGTCCTCGGCCGTGCGCGGAGCGAAGGCCTGTGGGACCTTGAAACGGTCAATATCCGCGATTTTTCGGACAATCCCTACGGATCGGTCGACGACACGCCGGCGGGCGGCGGCGCAGGACTGGTCATGCGCGCCGACATTCTGGCCGCCGCCATTGACAGCGTTCCCCGAAACGATCGGCCTCTCATCTATCTTTCGCCGCGCGGCCGACCCTTCAGCCAGACGATGGCGCGCAAGCTTGCGGCCGGTCCGGGGCTGATAGCCCTGTGCGGACGGTTTGAGGGGGTCGATGAGCGGCTTATTGAGGCGCGCGCCCTGGAGGAAGTCTCGCTTGGCGATTTCGTCCTCGCCGGGGGGGAGACGGCCGCCATGGCGATGGCGGAGGCTTGCGTCCGCCTCATTCCGGGGGTATTGGGCTCGCCTCTTTCGCTGGGCGAGGAAAGCTTCTCGGCGGATGAAGGCGGTTTTCGCGGCCAGGATGGCGGGAATGTTCTGCTTGAATATCCCCAATATACGCGGCCGCGTCTTTTTGAGGGTCGAGAGATCCCCCCGGTTCTGTTGTCAGGCGATCACAAGAAAATCGCCGACTGGCGTCGGGCGAGAGCTGAAGAAATAACGCGCGCGCGACGACCGGATCTCATCGCCTCCGGTCCTATCCGGCGGGACAACAAGGATAAGGACGAAAGCCAATGAACATCATTGAGCAGCTCGAAAAAGAAGAGATGGAGCGCCTCGCCAAGCCGGTGCCGGAATTCGCGCCGGGCGATACGGTGAAAGTCGGCGTGAAAGTGAAGGAAGGCGAACGCGAGCGCGTCCAGGCGTATGAAGGCGTCGTCATCGGCCGCGCAGGCTCAGGCCTCAACGAAAGCTTCACGGTTCGCAAAATTTCCTTCGGCGAAGGCGTTGAGCGCGTGTTTCCGATTTACTCCCCCGCCGTCGCCTCGATCGAAGTCGTGCGTCGCGGCAAGGTTCGTCGCGCAAAACTTTATTATCTGCGCGAGCGGCGCGGCAAGTCGGCCCGCATCGCCGAAAAGACCGGCGGCAGGGAAGAAGCGGCCGAATAGTTTCAGAAAATTGAAATGCGAAAAGCCCGCCGAAAGCGGGCTTTTTTTGCGCGCTGATCTCCGCCTTCTCTATTCAGTGAAGGTCACATCGATTTGCTTGCGGTCGTTTCGCCACTGATCGACCGAGGCGACGACCGACTGACGGCCGTATTTTTGGCCGCTTACCGTGACCATATGCGTATTGTCGCGCGGCGTTGTCCCGCGCAGCCGCGCCTCGATTGGCGGCAGCTTTCCGTAGTATGCGACCTTGTCGTCCGCGGCGGGCGGGTTTTCTTCCGCCGACGCCGGCAACGAGACGCACAGGGTCAGCGCCGCGGTCATGGCGGCTGCAAGGCGATAGGATTTCATGGGATTTGCTTGAACCCTGCATCCGCGGGAAAGAATCCTCGCGGAATGCAACGCTCCGATTTGCTGCCTTCAGAAGATGATCCGCCCTTTGAAAAAGAGCAAGCCGGCGAGGAGATTAAATTTTGTTACAGCGTGAAATAGTTCCTACAGGAACTAAAAAGAGCGCCCATAACGGGCCGAACCGCCGCCGCTGCGGCCAAAAAGAAAGAAGCGGAAAGCCTCAGGGCTTCTTTTGCAAATCAATCTCGGGCGGCAAAAACTCATAACCTGTGAAGAAATCATTATAGTTGCAGGTAAGCTCTTCGCCGGCCTTTATGTTGCGCAATGCGCGACCGGCCTCGAAATCGGAATAATCCGTGTTCGGTTTTTCAGAATGATTCATGAACCGTGAATTATCGACTTCATAAACGATAAAGTCCGGCTTTTCGGGATGCGGAAAGGCGTAGCGGTCGAGCAGCGATTTCAAATGCGGCGGCGCATTTAGATACTCTTCTGTCGGGACGAGGCGATCGAATCCCGGCTCGAATTTCGAGATTATCTGCCCTTCTTTCACATCCTCAGCAGTGAATACGCCGACGCCTTCAATGTCGCTTTTCGCAATATAGGTGTTGATGACGAACATGGATTCCTGCTGGCGGCGACGGCGCCCTTCTAGCCGAATCTTTTCAGCCAGTCATCGCGATCCGCCGCCCATATGTCGATATCTCCAACGATATCGTGATGAAAAATTTCGCCGGTTTTCCTTTCGCCGATCTTTGCGGCGACGGTCTGACTGTTGGCGTTCCGCGCGACGATGAGCGAAATGATGCGCGGCAGGTCGGGCTTTTGAGAAAAAATCCAGCGGATTGAAGCGATCGCCGCCTCGCCGGCATAGCCTTTTCCCCAATGAGCGGGCGCGATCCCCCAGCCGCATTCGAGGCTCGGCCAGCCTTCCGGCTCCCAAGGGCCGACGCGCCCCACCCATGCGCCGGTCGCGCGTTCGAAGACGGAAAAGAACCCGTAGCCGCGCATCCGCCAGTGTCCGATCATTGACGCAAAGGCGCGCCAGTGCCCCGCCGCCGTCGGCGGCTTGCCGTCCAGGGTCAAAAATTCCGCCACTCGCGGATCCGACATCATGGCGAAATGCGCATCGATATCATCCGGCGCCAGCGGGCGCAGGGCGAGACGTTCTGTTTCGAGAGCAACGGACATCGGCGCGTTTTTAGCGCGCCCGATCGAGAACCTCCAGACAATGGCGTTCAAAGGCGCGCGCCGCCGCGTCATGCGTGAAATTCTTTTCAACAAATGATCGCGCGCTTTTCGCCAGGCGCACGCGCAGCGCCGCGTCGTCAAGCAGGCGCAGCGCCGCCTCGGCGAAAGCCGGCGCGCCGTCGGCGATCAGAAGATGTTCCTCATCCGCGACCGGAAGGCCTTCGACCCCGAGCGTCGTCGAGACGACAGGCAAGCCCATCGCCATCGCCTCATAAGCCTTGATGCGCGTGCCGCCGCCGACACGAAGCGGAATGACGAAAGCGGCGCCTTTCGCATGCTCGCGCACATCGTCGACAAATCCCGTAAAGCGCCAGTTCAAATTTTTCGCGCGCGCGAGCATCGAAGCGGGAGGGTTCTTGCCGATGACGGCGAGAGAAGCGTCCGCCCGCTTCGCCGCGATCAGCGGCCAGACCTCGTCCATCATCCAGAAAAGCCCGTCCTGATTGGCCTTCCAGTCCATGGAGCCGATGAAGACGAGAACCGGCGCCGCATCACTGGCCGGCGGCGCGAAGGCGAAAAAATCAGGATCGACGCCGGTCGGAATCGCTAACGCTGCATGCGCACCGAACTCACGGCGAAAAATCTCCGCGTCGCGCTCAGAAACGGCGATAACGCCGTCAGTTCGCGCGCAGGCCCCCACCTCGAAGGCGCGCATCTTCGCCGCTTCGCGCGACCAGACGAATTTCATCAGTCCCGACGCCGTCTTCGCATGGCGTTCGAGAATTTCCGCCTCGACATTATGCGCCAAGAAAAGACGCCGACCGTCAATTTTCGCCGGCGCCGCGGCAAGCGACTGGACATAATCGAATACGACAAGATCGGGGGCGGAGCGCAGCGAGCCTTTGACGGCGCGTTTGAATCGCGCGTCCGCATCTGCGAAGGCGGATATCGGCGTTCCCGTCATAAACCCGAAGGCGCGGCGCATTTTCCAGATCGCATTGCGCGGCGAGGGCGCGAAAAAATCGACCTCGTCAGCCAACGAAGGAACTTCCGCACCCCATTCGACGCGCTCTTCGGCGGTCGCCGGCATCAGAAGGCGCGTCTTGAACGCGCCGCCTTTCAGGCGCTTGAGGAGATTTGCGGTCCTGATCTTTCCGCCCGCATCCATCGGAAGCAGAAACCGCGGAGAAATAAAGAGAAGCGTCGGTCTGTCTCTCACCATGCCGCGCCGCGATAATCGGCCCCGCACATTTCAAGATCCTTATCGCCCGATAGGTCGATCAGGATCTTGCCGACGCCGCGCTCGATAATAGCGCCCTTGTCGACTGCGGTCGCGTGGCCGTAAATGACGATCTCCGCCTCATCGACGGCGTCTTCCGAATCGCGCGCCATCAAATCGATGAAATGAGGGATTTCGCGCTCGATGAATTCTTTGTTCTTTCCCATGAGACGGCTTGCGTCGACAAAGGGGTCGATAATTTTCAGACTGTATCCTTTGCCTATCAGCCGTTCGGCGAGCGCGACGAATGGCGATTCCCTCATATCGTCCGTTCCCGGCTTAAAGGCGAGGCCGAATAGAACGATCGGGCGCCGACCAAAGCTGCGCACCATTTCAAGCACGGCGTCGAGATGAGCCTCGTTCGATTCGAGAGTCGCGCGCATGATGGGCGCATCGACCTGGGAGCGTTCGGCGAGCGACGCCATGGCGCGCAAATCTTTCGGCAGGCAGGAGCCGCCGAAAGCGAAACCGGGCCGCAGATAGGCCGGGGAAATATTGAGCACAGTGTCTTTGGCGAAGATCTCAAGCGCTTTTCGCACATTGACATCGGCAGGCTTTAAGATGCGCGCCGCTTCATTGGCGAACGCGACTTTTAGGCCGTGCCAAGCGTTCGATAAAAGCTTTATCGATTCGGCGGTTGCAGGATCGGTGCGGATGATTTCGCTTTCAACGCCTGCGTAAAGAGCGGCGGTCGCCTCAAACGCCATATCGGACATCGCGCCGATGATCGTAAACGGCGGCTGGCGAAAATCCCTGACGGAACGGCCCTCGCGCAGGAATTCCGGATTGAAGGCGAGGTGGATGCGATCCCCGAGTTTTTCGTCCGCAGCCTCCTCGAGAATGCCGGCGAGCCGTCCTTGCGTCGTTCCCGGCGGCACTGTCGACCTGATGACGACGACATGCGGCTTCTGCTCCCCGCGCAGCGCGGCGCCGATCTCGCGCACGACCGCATCGACATAGGAAAGATCCGGCGCGCCGTCCCGCCCAGTCGGCGTGCCGACCGACACAAGAGAGATATCCGCGGCGCGCGCGGCCGCAGCGCCGTCTTTTGTTGCGCTGAGTTTTCCAAGCTGCACGGCGCCGGCCGTCAATTCGGCGATCATCTCTTCGACGATCGGCGCTTCGCCGCGATTGATCATGGCGACTTTGGCGTCGGACACGTCTACGCCGACGACTTCGTGACCGAGTTCGGAGAAACAGGCGCCCGATACGGCGCCTACATAGCCCAGTCCGAAAATCGCAACCTTCATCGCGTCGCTCCAGCCGCCAGAAGCCGCTGTTTATCGTCGATAAAGCTTTAACATTTCGCGCAGATCGCGAGCAGGTTGCAAGCCGGCGCCCGCCGATCGCGCAATAGGCGAAAGCCTCAATTCTTTCGCCGTGCGAGCGTTAACAAATATTGAAGAATGCGCAGATCGCCGTCACGATCCCATCACGCAAAGGAGGTCGCCATGCGACGTGCAACAATCGCCCTTGCCGGGTTCGGCTTTTTGCTCCTATCGCCGGCGAACGCGGCGAACCTCATCCACCCGTCTGCCGCCACCAAATCCGTTCAGCGCGGCGTCACGGTCTGGAAAGGCGCGCCGCCGGTCGAAGCGGCGCCAACGCTCAGTGCGCCGCGAGAGCCGCGCTGCCGAACGATAAAAATCGTCGCCGAGCGTATCGGCCACCCGCCGCGCCGGTTGAAGACGCACGGATTTTGGTCAGGACAGGCTGCGGCACCATATTCATATGGCGTTGCGACAAGCGGCTTCTACGCCGATCGCATCGCAGCAGGGCTTTAACGTTCGACTGGCGAAAAAAATAAGCGGCTACGCGGCAGATCGAAGGTGATACGATAGCGGCGCATCACCTCTTCGTTGAAAGCCCCGTCGTAAATAATATCGGCGCCTTTGGCGGCGGCGCGTATGACGCCGACGCCGGAAATGCTGAACGACGCATTTGCGCCAGGGTCTTTTGTTTCGTCAATCTGAAGCGCGTCGGCGCTGAGCGGCGAGAGAAGAACCTCACCGAGATTCCCGCTGTCGAGCAGGAACCAAAGCGGTCCGTCAGGCGAATCGACGGCTACGAGCACGGTTATTTCGTCGCCGCCCGGGCCGCGGATAAACCGCGCCGACGCCTGACGCGATGTAGCGGCGATCCGCTTCAATGACGCTTCAGTTTCCAAAATCAGCGCGCCCGCCGCAAGATCGAGCGTTATGGGACGATTGTGAAAGCTTGCAAGGCCGACGACGCCGCCAAGCGGCGGCAACTCTTCTGGGAGAAGCTTCGTTAGATCGAATACATAGGTTTCAACTTTCGAAGCGATCGGACCGAACGCGATATCAATTGCCCCGCAACGCTGAAACTCAACCCGTTCGCCGCTCATGCGCCAGCCGACAAGCCGCCCGAAAGGCTCGCATCCGACCTGCGCCGCCGATTGAGGCGTCAACGCCGTAACGCCGGCTCCAGTGTCGAACAGAACTGGCGCGAAGCCTTGCGCGGACAAGGTGACCAGCCTGCCGACATAGGGCGATAGGCGCAATTCAACGGGCGCCGGGGATTGGGAGCCTGCGCCCTCGTGCGCGCAAGCGGTGCAGAAAAAAAGTCCCGACGCCGCAAGCAAAGCTCTCATATTGCAATCACTCTAGGCTCGGGTCGAGCTTCTTGCATGCCGCCATCAGCTCATGAACGGCGGCGACGGAATTATCGAACATCGCCTTTTCGTCGCCCGAGAAGGAAACCTCGACAATGCGCTCGACGCCGTTCTCGCCGATGACGATCGGCACGCCGACATAGGTGTCCTTGACGCCGTACTGGCCTGTGAGATGCGCCGCGCAGGGAACGACCATGCGTTTGTTCTTCAGATAGCTCTCCGCCATCTGGATCGCCGACGCCGCGGGCGCGTAAT